>JAITJS010000136.1 GCA_031278815.1 Treponema sp. | reverse complement strand
TATTCAAGCAGCATGACAGGGCAAATTATCGTTGTTCCGGGGTGGAAGTATTTTTTTTGCCGGAATTCATCGAGACATTTATAAGCTCGCGCCACGGCATTTCACCCGTTGAACTTGAGGACGCGCTGACCGGTTTATGCGCCCTTCCATTTATCCCGGAGGCCGTCATTATACTGGATCAGATTGACAACGCGGCTTTCAGAGATGGAATTGAAACTATGC
Organism: Treponema sp.; assembly: GCA_031278815.1. Classification (GTDB taxonomy): domain Bacteria; phylum Spirochaetota; class Spirochaetia; order Treponematales; family Breznakiellaceae; genus JAIRLU01. The sequence goes on along the minus strand of JAITJS010000136.1, from coordinate 13,824 downwards.
GGGGAAATATGTGGATTGAAGCAAAATCTCTGGAATTGTTTTCGGTTATACTGAACTGGCACAGGGAGCGCAAAGCATTGTCGTCGCCTCCGGTTAATGAACAGGATCGCCTCTGTATTACCCAGTCGTTGCGTTACGCTGAAGAACACATTTCAGAACCGCTTGCCCTGCGAGACTTGGCAAAACAGGCGGCTATGAGCAAAAGTAAATTCACTTTTGTTTTCAAAAACCACACAGGGCTTTCCGCTACAGAGTATGTCCGTCATCTTCGCATGGAAAAAGCGCTTAAGCTCGTAAAAAACACGAGCGCCCCGCTTGGTGAAATTGCCGCTCTGGTAGGCTACAAAAAACATTCAAACTTTTCCCGTGTTTTCAAAACCCGCTACGGCGTTACGCCGGAAACATTGCGTAAAAAAGATAGCAAGGTAAAACAAAAGCGCCGACCGCCCAATTTATAATTGTTCATTCCAGCGCTGTTTTTTAAAACATTTTACCGCTGCAATATCTGATGGGCGGAAGCTGTTATCCCGCCAAAGGTATCTTGCAGGGCAGAGTGTTCATGACTGGAAACCATCAAATAGTTCAAGAGCAAGGTTTTGGCGGACGTGTCGGCCCTCATGGATGAGCAGATCAAAGGATTGAAGGGGAAGATTTAGACTTTTACAGCCATCTTCAACATTTAAGTAACCATGATTGACAAAGATTAGAGGAAGTTACTTATGGAAGAGTTGTATACGGTCCGTGAGGTTGCGGACAGGCTGAAAATTTCCGTTAGCTCGGTCTACCGGTATGTTGAATCGGGCGTTTTCCGCATAGCAAAATTGGCACTAACATCAGGTTTTCCAACGCCGATATTGAGACGTTCCTTTCAGAAAAAGACTCTCCGATGGGAAAGACCGTACCCGCCAACAGCGGATTACCAAGAACGCTGGGCGGAATGCGGGATTTTTATATTATGGATGGGTACTGTCTTCATAAGATAAGCGTACACATTGTTAACTATCGCTTTTTGGGGGGAAACGGCCAGGGCTTGTCTATCGCTTAGACAGGCAAGCCCCTGATCCCTACTGCCGGTTTTTGTCCTACTCGCCATTCCCCTAGAACCGCTCCACCGATGGCCGTACCCCTTGATAGGCTATAAGCCGTTCCGCAAGGATCGGGTTGTCGTAGTGGTCGGTCATGGTAACGGGACCGGTGGCCCACAAACTTCCTCAAAACCTGTTTCGATAGCAAGGTCCGCATCCGGGTATTGTAGGTATAGCGGAGGCAGTGGACGGTCAGGCCGCGGGTCTCATAGTCGATACCTGCGTTCTTGAGGCCGTAGCGGAACCGGTCAAGGATGCTTACAGCCCCGCAATCCGACGCTCGCTCAAGCCAACGGTTCAGCATTTTCAGGGTGATCTCCGGGATGATTACGGCGCGGCTCCGGGAGTCTTCTTCGGTAGCCTTCTTGAGCGGGCTGATTTTCCCCCGGTCATCTATCGCCCGGTCTATCACAAGGCCGCTATTGGTGATGCTTACCTGTTCCCGGTGCAAAGCCCGGATTTCTCCGGAACGCAACCCTGCCGAGACGGTTACGCAAAAGAGGGTCCCGAACATCAGGGCAAGGCTTTCATCTCCCTCCTTGCGCTTGTCAGTGGGGCGTGTCCAGATGCGGTCAATTCCTCGCTATCTTATAAAGAAATAGGCCGCCCTTCCGGACGGCCTCAACACTCCCCCGCGCGGGCTCGAACCACGGACCCAGTGGTTAACAGCCACTTGCTCTGCCAACTGAGCTACAGGGGAATGTATTTAATATATACACGGATACCAGGATTGTCAATACCCAATCGGCTCTTTCAAGATACATTTATAAACAGGTTACCAAACCAGGACCGACCGTGCGCCGGAGGAAAACCTGGACTCCTTCTATAGGCGATCCCTGACTCTACGGGACCGCCCTCCTGAACCCTAGGTTTACCGTGCAGACTGCTTTTCAAAGAGCAGGCGCGCCTGTTCCTGGATCTGCTGTACCGTGGCCTGATAATTTTCCTTGAGGGCATTCAGGTACTGATGATACAAGGCGATGAATTCCGGGTCCTGGAACGGATCCAACTGAATCTGCCGGCCTGTACGGCGGGCAAAGTCCTCTTCCTTTTTTCGCAGCTTAGGCGCGTATTGCCGTTTGATCGCTTCTTCATACTGAGCCGCTTCATTGAGGTACCGGGAGCTGATCTGGGTGAACTGTTTATACAGGGAACTAAACCGGGGATCCCCGATGACCACTTGCAGCCCCTTCCCCACCAGGTCCAACCGTTTCTCATCCTCCCGGGATGCGGGTAGGCTAATCTGTGCGGACAGGACATCGAAGATTCCCTGTTTAAGGCTCTCTCGGGCTTCCTTTGGGGCTTTTTTGAGGGCTTCTTCCAGAGACTTTTTAGGATCCCCCAGAAATTCATTGGCCAGCCGTTTTCCCTGCTGCCGGGCCTCAAAGTTTTCGATGCCGGCCTTATCACTTTTTACCGATTCAGTTCGTTCCAAGGCAATTTCTAAGGCGCTTTTTATCCGTCCCATATTTTCTATGCTCCTTATGTTTCTTTTTATTTTAAAAAATACCCTAAAAAAGGATCGATTTTCAAGGTATCTTATTGACGGAACAGCAAGCTTTGCATAAAATTAAGAAATTTTTACTGGCAATTCTTTATATTCGATCAACAAAAGGAGAATGGGCTATGACGACTGAGATGTTGCATACCTTATTCGGTATGGGAGGGTATCTGGTGGTGATGATTGCCATAGGACTATGGTATGCCCAGCGGAGTAACAGCAATCCAGAGGAATATTTTCTGGGAAGCCGGAAACTGGGACCCTGGGTTGCGGCCATGAGCGCGGAAGCCTCGGACATGAGCGGCTGGCTACTTATGGGGTTGCCGGGAGTGGCCTATTTTACCGGCTGCGGTGAGGCTTTCTGGACTGCGGTAGGCCTTGCCCTCGGTACCTGGATTAACTGGCAGATCGTAGCCAAGCGGTTGAGGACTTATTCTCAAGTGGCGAATAATGCCATTACCCTGCCGGATTTCTTTAGCAACCGGTTCCATGATAGGCGGCGGATCTTGATGACCCTGGCAGCCCTTATCATCTTGGTATTTTTCTCCATATATGCGGGAGCCCAGTTTGTTACCTTTGGTAAGCTCTTTGGGTATGTGTTTGGTGCGGAACAATATTACGGGGTGATGGTGATCTTCGGGGCCATACTGGTACTGGCCTATACGCTGCTGGGCGGTTTCTTAGCGGAAAGCATGACCGATCTGATTCAGGGGATGATGATGTTCGGGGCCATTATCTTGGTCTTAGCAGTGGGCTTTTTCCATGCCGGCGGCTTTGCAGGGATTGCTGCAAATCTGAGGGATTTACCCCGATTTACCGATATCTTTGGTATTGCTGTGCCGGTGGATGCTTCGGGGGCAGCGGTTGCAGGGGATCAAGTGCAAGCAGTGGTACAGGGGAAACCCCAGTTTTTGCCGGGAGGAGCGGACTATTCCTTCCTCCAAATCCTGTCCTGCCTCGCTTGGGGCTTGGGGTACTTCGGTATGCCCCAGGTATTGCTCCGGTTTATGGCTATCAAAAGTACGACAAAGATTCGGCAGTCCCGGATCATTGCGGTGCTCTGGTGTTTTATTTCCCTCTTTGTGGCGGTCTGTATCGGCTTAGTGGGCAGGGCTATCTTTCCCGGACTACTCACCAGTGCGGCAAGTTCAGAAACTATATTCCTGCATCTGGCCCGTGATTTTTTCCCTCCCTTTTTGGCGGGCCTGGTCATTTCGGGAATTCTGGCTGCTTCCATGAGTTCTTCTGATTCCTACTTGCTCATTGCCTCTTCTGCCCTGGCCAATGATCTTTTCAAAGGGATCCTCAGAAAGGATGCAGGGGAAGCCCTGGTCATGTGGGTTGCCCGGATCACCATGCTCCTGGTGATGGTATTCGGCGTGGCCGTAGCCCTTTCAGGGAACCAGTCTATTTTTCGGATTGTATCCTACGCCTGGGCGGGTCTCGGCGCATCCTTTGGTCCGCTGATCCTTTTTTCCTTATTCTGGAAACGGACCACCCTCCCTGCAGCCATTGCAGGGATGTTTTCAGGGGGCATCATGATCATCCTCTGGAAAGAGGGAATAAGTAAAATCCACCCGCTCTTGGGAGTGTACGAACTACTGCCCGGATTTATTCTTTCCGGCCTGGTCATCTTCGTGGTAAGCCTCCTCACCAAGGGGCCTTCGGAAGACATACTCAAAGAATTTGAAACTGCCCGGGCTGCTCAATTTTAAGTCCATCCTGGTGCTGTACCGCTAGAGGCTTTGGGAGAGCCTCTAGCGGTACAGCACCATTCTTTATGATATAATGATTCCCCTCATAAAGATTTCCCTCTTCAACTTGATGAAGTTATTGAAAAATTAAAAGCTAATGGTATGGGAAATACTTTTTGCAAGTAAATCATATAAACCATTCCTTTATTATTTGTATGGTATGCTCATAGAACATAAATCTAAACGGGAAAAGAAAAAAGTATATGATGGAACTTGGGCCTATTATGGGTTTGAGGCGGTAATATGGGCAAGAAAAAGGACACCCTGATACATCCCGTGCATGGTTACCAAAGACCGTTAAGGAACGAGCCGCCTTGTGCCTTTGTGTTTAGCCGGTAGACCCATGAGCCAAAACACCGTATAGTAATGATTTATGGAGGCTTCTATAATAATGAGAAAAGCAGTAAGCTCAGAGACCATCCCTGGATTGACCTGTGAGAAGATATAGGAGATGTTTGAAGAGCTCGGTAACTATATCAGGCGATTAAGTAAAAACATCGGCGGGTTTGAACGATTCCATGGGTGCCTTGATCGAGACCCTCATGGCAGCTCGCTTGTGGGAACGATTTGATGCCTATCCATACGACCTGAAACGGGTCTACCGCCGCGTCCCTATTTATGATCATAACAGTACGGTGATAAGCGACATTGATATTCTGCTCTCCAACAGCGATTACGCTATGGCAGTGGAAGTAAAACGAGCGTTAAACAAACAAGAGGATGTGGATCACCATGAGTGGAGGATGAACCGGATACTGACCTACCCGCCTGATGAAATCAAGGGGAAGCGGCTCTTAGGAGCGCTTGCAGGAGGAGCCGTAGACCCTGATACCAGGGAGTATGCTTACCGCAAGGGCTTCTTTGTACTGGAACTTTCCGGTAAAATCGTGAGCCTGCTCCCGGTACCCGAAGGGTTCTCCCCCGCTGAATGGGTTTAGGCGCAGTAGAAAGGATTTATCGCCGATAAGCAACACCAGAGCTTGCCCTTATGCCTTCTTGCTTTGCTTGGGTGTTTAGGTTTCTGAATATCCTACCCTGCATTGATAAGCACATCCAGCCCTGAATACAGGTTTGACATAAGCCCTCAGCATGGAGTAATCTCCTTAATATAGATGCGCTCTGTGAAGTTGCCTTTAAGAAGATAAAAAAGATAAGGAAAGTCATGGATTATACCTTCCAAACCATCAAAAACCCCTGCGGGGATGTTGAGACTTTCAATCAATGCTACGATCAGGCCGCGAGCCATGAAAATACTCTGTATATCTGACCACATCGATCCCTTGGTGTATACCAATAGCATCAAGGAACGGTTTGGGGATATTGCTATGGTACTCAGCGCCGGGGATATCCCTTTGGAATATCTGGAATTTATCGTGTCCAGCCTGGATAAGCCCCTGCTCTTTGTCTTCGGAAACCATGACCTCAAGAATTACCGGTATATTAGACACGGGCCTGATTCGGAAAAAATCCAAGAATTTCCGATGGCCACAAGCATACCCCCAGGAGCAGGGGCTATCCACATAGGTTCACGGGTGCGCTTTGAGGAAGGCCTCATCATCGCGGGCTTGGGAGGATCCATGCGCTATAACTATGGCGAAAATCAGTACTCTGAATGGGGGATGGCCTTGGAAATACTCAAGCTCCTCCCAGGCCTCCTCTTTAACCGGATGTTCAGAGGGCGCTTTTTGGATATTCTTCTCACCCATGCCCCTCCCAAGGGTATTCACGATAAACCGGATAAATGTCATTGGGGGTTTAATAGCTTTTTGTGGTTTATGCGGGTCTTCAAGCCCAAATACCTCATTCATGGGCATATTCATCTGTATGATCTATCCACCGTACGGACCAGCCGGTATAAAGATACCTTGGTAGTAAACGCCTTTAGTCATTTTGTTATTGATACCGAGGAAACATAATGAGTCCCCTCAATCCAAACCATGCATACCAAGATACGGTACTCAACGTACAAGCTGCTGAAGATTTTAGCCGGGCTCGGAATAAGGCCATCCTCTCCCGGATTCAGCATTTCATGCACCTTGATAAGGATCAACTCCTCTCGCTCAGTGATGTGAAGGAAATACTCAAACCCCGGAACGAAGTGTACCGGGGTATGCAGGTGGTTCCGGTCAATCTCATCGTGGGCAGCGAAGGCCGGTATCGGGATTTCAATAAGTACTTCCTGCCGCGTTCTGAGCACCTGCGAAAGCGCTGGGAACGGGTAGATCAAGCCCGGCTCAAGGATATCATCTTACCTCCCATCCAGCTCTATGAAATCGGGGGAGTCTACTTTGTTCGGGATGGGAATCATCGGGTTTCCGTGGCCCGGTCCCAGGGGGTTGAATCAATTGATGCGGAGGTAACGAGCCTTTCCAGTGAAATCAGTATCACCCCCTCCCAGACCGTGGATGACCTGCGGGATAGCCTCATTGAGTATGAAAAAAAGATTTTCTATGAAAAAACCCAGTTCGGTGAACTCACCGGTGATTATCAGCTGGATTTCACCGCGGCAGGCCGCTACGATGTTATATACAATCATATCTTGGTGCATAAATACTATCTCAACTTGCATCTGGTTGGGGAAATCCCCTTTTCCGACGCCTTGGTTTCTTGGTATAACAATGTCTACGAGCCTATCATGCAAATCATCAAAGATGAATGGATAGAGCTGAAGTTTCCTGGGTATACTGCAAGCGATCTCTATGTGTGGATCGTAAAACATTGGGATTTTCTCAAGAAAAAGTACGGGGTTCATTATTCCCTTGCCAAGGCAGCCCGGGATTTTACCATAACCTACGGTAAGCGTCAGGGTCGGTTTTTCCGTATTCTGGTGGCATTGATTGATAGGTTATGGCATTTTTCAAGAAAAACCAAGGAAAAGTAGAAGGTACGTATGGCTATTTTGTCTATTCAGTCTCATGTGGTATACGGCTATGCCGGTAATACCGCAGCGGTGTTTCCCCTCCAGCGCCTTGGCCGGGAGGTCTGGGCGGTCAATACCGTGGAATTCTCAAATCACACCGGTTATGGGGCATGGCAAGGACAGGTTTTGGGGGCTTCTTTGGCAGCGGTCCTGGTCCAGGGCCTGGAAGAACGGGGAGTCCTGGGGAACTGTGAAGCGGTCCTATCCGGGTATATGGGGGATGCGGAAGTGGGTGAGGCAGTCATACAGGCTGTCCGCCAGGTACGGAAGATAAACCCTCAGGCCCTGTATTGCTGCGATCCGGTGATGGGGGATATAGGGAGAGGTTTTTATGTAAAGCCGGGGATTCCGGATATTTTCAAGAACCAGGTCATTACCCTGGCAGACATCATTACCCCCAACCAGTTTGAACTGGAAGTCCTGGCAGGTATAGATACTTCCTCCTTGGAGGGAACCCGTAAGGCCATTGATGCCCTCCATGCCAAAGGTCCCAAGGTGGTCTTGGTTACCAGCTTCCGGGAGGGTATCAGTCCCTTGGGTAGCGTGAGCCCGGGGGAGCATATCGACATGCTCGTATCTGACGGAACAATGCTCTACCGGATCCGCACCCCGGAGTTGCCCTTCACCTGGATAATGGCCGGGTCTGGGGATCTTACTGCGGCGGTTTTCCTCTCCCGGTACCTGGAAACCAGGGATATTCAGCAAACCCTAGAATTATGCGCCGCCTCAGTGTACGGTATCATGGAAGCTACCTTTACCCGTAAAAGTAGGGAACTCCTCATGATACAAGCTCAAGAGGAGCTGGTTGTTCCATCATCTTCATTTAAAGCGGTTCGGTTGTAAGTTCTGTGCAGCAGGGATTTAGTAATCCGGTTCTCGCTCAACGGTTCAAAGAATTCATTGCTCTTAGTACGGATCGGTATGGTATGCTTAAATCCCTGCTGGATGAATTACACTTAAGGCCCCAGGTGATCACTATTTCCGGAAACCGGCACTTTTTTCTAGCCTCTTCAGAGCAGGGGCCGGTACAATGCTGGCCTGCGAGTACGCAAAACGCCATCATCTTGGTGGCCCACTATGATCGGGTGACGGATAGTCCTGGGGCAAATGACAACAGCGCCGCGGTGTTTGAGCTTATAGAAGCGGCTCTGAAGTTGCGGCAAGCCCGGGTTCATTCCTGGCGGATCATCTTTACCGATAAGGAGGAGTTGTACCCAGGGGAAGGTATCCGGGATCAAGGTTCCTATACCTTAGCCAAAGGCTTACGGGACATTGGGTTTAGAAACAGCCGGTTCTATATTTTTGATGCCTGTGGATCTGGGGATACCCTGATCATTTCTACGATGGCGGATCATATCATGCGGACTGAACAGGGCTTAGGCATTGTCAAGACCAGGCATCTGGTACAGCAACTCCGAAACCAAGCGCTGAAGACCGTACGCTACCTTAATATGGACCGGGTCCGGCTCATTCCTACGCCTTTCTCGGATGATGCGGGGTTTTTACGGGCAGGTATTGCGGCGCAAACCATTACCATGCTGCCTTCCAGTGAAGCTGCTGCCTTTGGTTCCCTGGTACGCCACAAGCCGGATTTTGCGGATGCCCTGGTCAACCGGGAAGCTCAGCATGGCTATGATAGGCGGCTCATCCCTGCAACCTGGAAGCGACTGAATGGCCCTGAGGACAATTATTACCAGCTTACCCCCCAGTACTTTTCACAGGTGGTGCGTTTCATCTGTGCCCTCTGTAAGGGTTAAGGGCTTGAGGTGGAGTCCAGACTCTTTTCGCCTTCGCATACCCGCTTCCCACCCCGAGGCCAGGACGATGACTTCATGCAGCGGGTACCCCTGGTTTCGCTCTATCCAATGCCTTAATTGACACCACTTCGTCCGGCGGCTAAGATAACCCTATGAAACAGCGATGTATCCCTGTCCTGGTTATCCTTTTCTCTTTTTTCTCCTTTTCCCTGATTTCCTGTTCCGGGAATGAGGAGCTGTCGGAAGAAGCCATTGATGCTCTGGGGCTTGAAGGCCTGGAGGCTGTTCTCGCCAAAACCACAAGCAAACCCTGGCGGGGCGAGGAATTTGTCCCCGGAAGGCTGGGCGGAACCTGGAACGGCGTTATCAGAGCGGACCCCAAGAGTTTCAATATTCAGGTGTCTGAAGGAGATGTCCCTACCAGAGCCGTTGTGGGGGCCATGCAGGATTACCTTTCCGACTACGATCCCGTGGCCCGGCAATGGAAACCCCGTTGCGCCTCGGCGGAGATCGTCGTTGACGAAGACGCGGGAACCCTGGACGTGATCTACACGCTTCGGGAGGATCTCTACTGGACTTGGCATGACTCGGACCGGAAGGTTCCGGTTACCAGCGACGATATCATTTTCTGGTACAACGAGATTGAGGGGGACCCCGCTTTTCACAGTTCATCCTATAACGGCCAGTTTGTAACCATGCCGGACGGGACGCAGGAGCGCATCACGGTTGAAAAAATAGACGACCGGCGCTTCGTCTTTCATTTTCCCCGTATCGTGGCGAATCCTATCCTTTCGACCAACCGGGACATAGCCCCCCGTATGGATTATGAAGAAGCGAAACAGGAGCGGGGCGTCCAGGGGGTACTGGACCTCTTCACTGTGGAAACCGATCCCAAGGCCATCCCTTCTATAGGAAAGTGGCATCTTGTCGAGTACACCCCCCAGCAGCGGCTCGTGTACAAACGGAATCCCACCTATTGGGAGCAGGATGGCAACGGCCTTTCCCTTCCCTTTTATGAGGAAGAGATCGCCCGGATTATCCCGGACGAAAACACCCAGCTTCTCCTGTTCAAGCAGGGGGATACCGACTCTTACAGCCTGCGTCCCGAAGACTTGGACGAGCTGGTCAATAAACGGTTTCGGGAAACCAAAACCGGTATCGCCGGTTTCTTCCAGCGCCTCTTTGGAAGAAACTTCCGTACCGATTATACGGTGTTCAACGCGGAGGGCGCCTTGAGCGCAAGCATGTGGTTATTCAACCAGAACCCGGTAAACTCTGACGCTCCGTACTACGAGTGGTTCACCAAAAAAGAATTCCGTCAGGCCATGAGCTGCCTCCTGAACCGGGACCGGATCATCAGTCAGGTATACCGGGGGCTCGCGGAACCTAAGCTCAACTTCTTCCCCGAACCCAACCCCTATTACAACGGGAACATTAAACTTCAATACCTTTACGATCAATCCCGCGCCCTTTCGCTCCTGGAATCCGCCGGATTCAGCCGAGACGGCGCGGGGATTCTCCGGGACGGCAAGGGCCGGGCGGTGGAATTCGATTTAACCATACATTCCGACAGTTCCATCAGTACCGACATCGCTTCTATCATCATGGATGAACTTTCGAAGGCGGGGATCAAGATAAACATCAGAACCCTTGATTTCCAGAAGATGATAGAACAAATGTTCGAAACCTACGACTGGCAGTCCATGATCATGGGGCTTTCAGGATCGAATATCTTCCCCACCCAGGGCAGCAATGTCTGGCCTTCCACGGGGAACCTCCACATGTGGTATCCTCTCCAGGAAACTCCCGCCACCTCCTGGGAGGCCCGGATCGATTACCTGTACAACGAGGGGGCTTATACGATTGATCAGGAAAAAGCCAGGGCCATCTGGGACGAATACCAGGAGATTATCCTGGAACAGTGCCCGGTGATTTACCTGGTCAGGCCCCGCAGTTTTGTCGCTCTCCGGGACCGATGGGATCAGTCTAACGTATACTTTGACAACATCAACGGGTTTGAAAGTACCCATATATTCTTAAAGCCATGAACGGAACGAAGGCTACGGGCATCCGGCCCCGGCAGGGGGCCGGGTTCTCCGGGTTTACGGCGGTATTGATGCGGCCCTTCTACGACTTCAAACGGAAGGCGCCCTTGGCCTCGTATGTTACGAGCCGGATCATCACCATGGCGGTAACCCTCTTTATCCTGGGTTTCGCGGTATTCGGCCTCATGGAGCTTGCCCCGGGGGACATTGTGGATCAGATCATGATGCAGCAGCTTTTCAGCGAGGATCAGGGCCGGGCCGGGCAGAACCGGGATGCCCTGAGCATGGAACAGTTTGAAGAGCGGCGGGCCGCCCTGGGGCTTGACCAGCCCTTCTACGCCCAGTATTTCCGCTGGATAGGCAGGGTCCTACACGGCGATCTGGGGACCACTCTTATCTCCCGTGCGCCGGTATCTTTTCTTATCGCTTCCCGCATAGCAAATTCGGCGCTCCTCAACCTCATCGCTTTGGTACTCATCACCTTTTTCTCGTTTCTGCTGGGGGTCTATTTTTCCGCCAAGGCCGGAACCGCCACGGACCTGGCGGTTACCTTCTTCGCCTTAGCGCTTCACGCTTTTCCGGGAATACTGCTCCTCATCCTGTTGCAGCTTTTCGCGTCGGTAACCGGACTCTTCCCGGTAACCGCCTACCCCCCCTTCCCTTTCGCTTCCGCTCCGGGACGTTTCGTCTTTTCCTACGCCCACCACATTTTCCTTCCCCTCCTTGCGTCCTTTTTGGGGGGGATAGGGGGGACGCTGCGGATGATACGGGCGACCATGCTGGATCAGTTGGGCCAGCCCTACATCACGAGCCTCCGTTCCCGGGGCATAGGGGAATGGCGGATATACTTTAACCACGCCTTCAGGAACACCCTGAACCCTTACATAACCGGAAGCGCCAATCTCCTGGCAAGCCTGTTCTCGGGCTCCCTCATCCTGGAAATTATCTTCGCTTACCCCGGTATAGGCCGGCTCATGTACGAGGCCGTCTTGCAGGAAGACATCAACCTGGTGCTGGCGAACCTTATGTTCATCTCACTCCTGGTCCTCCTGGGCATGGTCCTAGCGGACATAACCCTGGCCCTGGTTGATCCGAGGATACGCTATGGAAAAGAATGAGGTCCGGGGGATAAAACCAGCGGTAGGCGTACAAAGGATGAACAGTAAATGAAGCGGTTTCTTAGCTACCTCAGGGCCCGGCCTTTGGGAATGGCGTCTCTCGCGGTCCTCATCGTCTTCTATCTCCTTATGGGCTTCGCCGAATGTATCGCCCCCTATTCCCCTACCGCAACCTTTCCCGAGATGACCTATCATCCGCCGAATATGCGGTTCTACCAGGGGAAAATACGGGCCCAGCACGCCAGGGTGGTCAACACCATCAACTGGCGCTATGTCCGGGTCCGGGGGCGGTACGGGGACGTCAGGTTTTTCGGCAAAGGGGAACCCTATAAACTGTGGGGTCTTATTCCCGCAGACCGGCATTTCTTTGCCCCCGCGCCGGGCGGCTACCCCGTCTTTCTCATGGGAGCGGACAACCTGGGCAGGGATCTTTTTTCCCGCATCGTTTACGGCAGCCGCATTTCTCTTACCATAGGATTTATCGCTACCGCCATATCCCTGGTGTTAGCGATACTGTTTGGCGGCCTTTCAGGTTACTTCGGCGGCATGACCGATTGGACCATCATGCGCGTTTCCGAATTCTTCATGCTTATCCCCGGCCTCTATCTGATACTTTTTCTGCGTTCCCTTCTCTCGTCCACCATGGATTCCGGCCAGTCCTACATGATGATAACCCTGATCCTCTCCCTTGTCGGCTGGCCCGGATCCGCCCGGACCATACGGGGCATGGTACACGCCATCAAAAGGGAAGAATTTGTGCTGAATGCCCAACTGGAAATGATCCCCGCGGTAGTTATCATCGCCCGGCATATCATCCCCCAGATCGCAAGCCTCCTCATCGTGAGCATAGCCCTGAGCGTACCGGGTTTTATCATGACGGAGACTACCCTCTCCTACCTGGGCCTGGGCATCGTGGATCCTGCGGTAAGCTGGGGTTCCCTCATCAAGCGGGACATCTCCACCTTAAGCAACCTGCAAAACTACCCCTGGCTGCTCAATCCGGTGTGGTTCCTCCTGACCGTAACCCTGGCGTTTAATTTTATCGGCGATGTACTCAGGGATTATTACGATCCCTATCACACGGTGTTTGGGCCAAGGCTGCGGCCCAAGGCCGTGATAACCGGGCTGCGGGGGCCGGAAAGAAAAAAGGGGAAACGGCGAAATGACGCGTAAACAGGAACAGGCGCCCCTGCTTGAAGTCCGGGACCTTAAAGTCGATTTCTCCATTCTCCGGGGGGTTGCTCGGACAGCTATACAGGCGGTACGGGGAGTGTCCTTTACCCTGGAGCGGGGGGGCGTCCTGGGCATTGTGGGGGAAAGCGGTTCCGGAAAGAGTGTTTCTACCCAGGCGATACCGGCCCTGCTCCCCAAAAGCGCCGGGGTAACCGGGTCCATACGTTACGAAGGAAAAGAACTTACGGCTCTTGACGCCGGCACCCTTCGGGAATACCGGGGCAGGAAAATCGGGATGATCTTCCAGGAACCGGGCCGCTCCTATGACCCGCTTCAGAATATGTCCGCCGTGTTTTTTGAAACTTTCCGTAACGGGGATCCCACAATAAGCCGGAAAAAATCGGACGAAAAAGCCGCCGCCCTCCTTCTGGAGACAGGGCTGGAACGGGGCCGGGAGCGGCTCGTCAATTT
>JAITJS010000055.1 GCA_031278815.1 Treponema sp. | reverse complement strand
AACTGAGTTCGATTTTGATGTGCTTCCCGCTCATTATGATTTCACCTCATCGTATAAGATGATTCCATAATAATACAGGATGAATTATTTGTATAGTTTTAATTGACACAATGTACTAGGTGAAGTTAGAAACCGATGAAGAAAAAGAGCATTTATCCGGTTTATCAAAAGCCTCAATGGACTTCCTGAAATGGAGAGGATAGAAAATATACGAGAGCGTTATGGGTGGGAGATACAATAATGAACAAGAAATCCATAGATATTTTTAATGATGTTCGATGTAATGAAGGGGAACCTATCTATGAAGCATTTGATGACAAAGAAGAATATGAAAGAGCGTACGAAATATACGAAGCCTGGCTTATGGCAGAAATGAAACGTTGAGATGAATTCGATGAGCTGATTAGAACTAATCTCGAGGTTGCCCGTGCCGCAGCTAAAGCCTCCCGTGCTTGGAACAAAGCTGCCTCTCGTGCCGCCACCAAAGCCTCCCATCCTGCAAGCGAAGTTGCTCCCGAAGAAGCCCCGGAGCCACACTCGTCTTAGACTTCGCCCTACCAACACCCGCAATGCCTTCCTTTGCCCCACATCGCTATAGTTCATGGAACCACTTCTCCGTGGTCTCACCTAAGAGGAAGCCTCCACGGAGCACTGAGTCGTATCGCCTAAGGCCTCCCTCTGCCGAAAACCGCAATACCTGAATCTGAGCTTTTTTGAACCCCTACCCAGGAACCCAGCATCCCTTTTTATTACACTAGAGGTAAACCCTTTACAATCCCCTTCCCTCTAAATCCTGCCACATTGCTTAAAATCCCGTCTATTCGCTGGTATTTCTAAATCTATTCTCCGCTATTTACATCATTGCAGAAAATGAAGGGAGTCACTCCTTTGGCAGGGTTACGACTTATATGCGGGCGTTTAGGGGCACCTTCAAACCGGAAATGCCTCTTACCTTTTATTTTCTGTCCGAGATCCGGCCCATCATGTATGTGTACGATCCCCCTGCCTTCGGAGAAGCGCAGTACCCGTAAGATGTTTCATGAACAATGCAGGCTCAAGAAACCGAAAATTCTGGAAATCACCGTTTTTTTGAGTATCTTACGGAACATAAATATATCCGCAATATACCGAGGTTTACGAGGCCGTCTTGAGATGCCTGAGGGGTATGTGAAGGTATGGCGCAAGTACAGCGATTTTTATAATGACCTGATGTCGGGTCTTTCTCTTGTCTGCTTGGCTGAATTTACGCCAAAACTGAAACTGTATAAACCATGGGAGCATATCAACAAGCCTGCGGCAGCGTTAAGAAACGACGAGCCTTGATGATTCTTTTAAACCCCCTATTACCTTCAATGACTTTTTCCGCTCTAATCTTCTAACCATTTCAATAAGGCTGCTGCCGTACTACACCTATAGGTCGGCTGTATTTCTTCCCATTCCTCTTTACTTCTATCACATTTTCCAGCCGGCACATCCCCCGGCATACTCCGTTTCTATCCGTGCTATCTTCTCCTATGCCTTTGCTTGCAGTACCTTAGTACTCCGATCGGTAAATTTAACGGTATACTATGCCTTCACCTTGGGGGTGGTGGCGCCCCAATGCTTCCCCGATAGAGCACCTTGGGGTACACGGTGATCCCCAATTGTTTCTCCACGCCT
This sequence comes from Treponema sp., assembly GCA_031278815.1. Lineage (GTDB taxonomy): Bacteria > Spirochaetota > Spirochaetia > Treponematales > Breznakiellaceae > JAIRLU01. The sequence goes on along the minus strand of JAITJS010000055.1, from coordinate 17,666 downwards.
GCCAAACGGCGTAGCTCTTCCCCGTCCCCCAGAGTAACCATAATACCCCGCTTCCCGGCACGACCGGTACGGCCTGCCCGGTGGATGTAGCCCTCCCCCTGGGGTACGTCCAGGGCAATCACATGGGTAATGCCGGGAATATCAAGGCCTCGGGCTGCAAGATCGCTGGAAACCAGGATCCGGGCCTTGCCGGTTTTGAAATGTTCCAGGGCCTGTTTTCGGGTCTTTTTGTCCATCTCACCGTAAAGCCCCACTGCCGCTATCTGATGATATTGCAGCTGCGACACAATGTTCCCCACCTGCCCGCCTCGGTTACTAAAGATCAAAACCTTCTTCCCTTTGGTCGCCCTCAGAAACGAACAGAGAACCGAAATCTTGTTTCTGGTCTCGCTGAAAAGAGCCCAGTGCTGTATCCGCTCCCGTAAGATCTCCTGTTCTTCGCTTACCACGGTGAGGATCGGCTCTCCCATCAAGGGTAGGAGCCGATCCCGGCTTCGGGCAGACATGGTGGCGGAACATGCTGCGGTTTGACGGATAGGATTTATACGACTTACTAAGTCCTGGGTTTCAGAGAACAGTTCATCCGCGATGAGTCGATCCCCTTCATCCAGGACCAGGGCCTTGACCTGACCGAGTTTGAGCTTTCCCATGCGGCTCAACTGCAAGAGCCGGGCCGGGTTTCCCACGATTACCTGAGGTTTATTCTTTTTCAGGGTGTCAATCTGCCGGCTCATATTCGCCGAACCAATGAGGAGACTCATTGTTACCAAGTCCCTGGCAGGGCCTTCTTTCATAAGAAAATCCCCTTCCTCCTTAATCTGGGAACAGAGTTCCAGGGTGGGGGCGATGATCAAGACCGTTGGCCCGGAAGCCCCGGTCTTGGAACATACCTCAGCACTCAACAACCGCTCAAACAGGGGCAGTAGGTAGGCAAAGGTTTTTCCCGTGCCGGTAGCAGAACGAAAAAGCAGGTTCTCCCCGGATAAAAGCCGGGGAATGGTCAGTTGCTGTATCTCCGTGGGATGGTGAATCCCCCGTTCCGCAAGCCGCCGGATAAAAAAGGGGGATATCCCCAAGTCCGTATAAGAAAAAGATGAAAAAACGCTATTCAGTGTCATGGTGGTCCTCTCTTCTGGGTAATATACATGGAATTCCTCCTAGATAAGTTCCTTTTCCTGCCAACGACCCTGAAGCCAGCGCCAGGTATAGCCGATTCCCCGCACTAAAAAATCCCCTGCCATACCGAACCATACTCCAATCGCCCCAAGGTCAAAAACAGAGGCTAACATATAGGAAAGGCTTATCCGCACCGTAAACATGGATACCGCCGCCAGGATCATGCAGTACCGTGCATCCCCGGCGGCCCGTAGCGCATTTGGTAGGGCAAAACTGAGGGGCCAGGCAATGGAGGAGGAGATACAATGAATCAATAAAAACCGTTTAGTCAGTTCCTGAGCCTCAGCACTGAGACTAAAGCAGTTTACCAGAGGTTCCCTACAGACCAAAATCAGCAGGTTTGAGCAAATCAGCACCCCATAGGCTAAACAGAGGAGCTTTTTGGCGTATACCTTGGCTCCTCCATAATCCCGGGCCCCTATGCACTGGCCGACAATGGTCAGGATAGCCAGGCCAAAAGCCTGGCCTGGCATGTAGATAAAAGAGCCAATGGAACCGGTAATGGCGTTGGCAGCAATGGATGCGGTACCAAAGGTACTCACCAGCCTGGAGACCAGGAGTTTGCCGATTTGGAACAGGGAGTTTTCCAGCCCGCTGGGTATGCCTATGTGCAAAATACGGCGGATCATAACAAAATCCAGGGGTGTTTTAGATATCCCGGCCAGAGAAACCGGCCCGGCCCGGCAGGACATGAGCAAGGCACTCAACACCACCGCAGCCACGACCCGGCTCACCAAGGTGGCTATAGCCGCCCCAGCAACCCCCATCTGCAAGCCAAAGATCAGGAGCCCGTTCCCCCCGATGTTCAACCCATTGACCAAGAGGGCTACCAGCATGGTTACCCGAGACTTCCCCATGCTGCGGAACAGGGAAGCTCCGGCATTATACAGCGCGAGAAAGGGATACCCCAGGGCACTGATCCAAAAATAGGTCTCTGCCGCAGCCCGCACTTCCGGGGCAATAGTCCCGTAAATAAAGCTCAGGAGCAACCGGTACAAGAGGAGGGTGAAACCCATGATGATAAGGGATACCCAGAGGCTTATATGCATGAGTTGCTTGGACGCACGGCTTGCATTTTTCAGGTCTTTCCGGCCTATATATTGACTTACCACTACTGAGCCGCCAGTGGAGAGGGCCCCAAAGGCGATGATCAGCAGCACATTGATGGTGTCCACGAGAGATACTCCTGAAACTGCAGACTCCCCCACGGTGCTTACCATCACCGTATCCACGATGCCTATGGTAACATTGAGGATTTGCTCCACTATCAGGGGCCAGAGCAGCTGAAACAGCCGAGTATTAGTCCATCCCTCTGTCAAAGGCAGGGTATTCAAAGAAAATAGCTTACCATCGATCCGGCAGCCTCCCACAACGAATCAAGTTAGGGTTTTATCCGTTTCCGGTCCCGGGGAAAGAGGCTTGCTTCTTTTACATTGCCCAGACCTAAGATTTTCTGGGTAAGTCGCTCGCAACCGAGGGCAAAGCCGCCGTGCGGGGGACAGCCGTATTGAAAGACCCGGTACCCGGCAATGTCTTCCTCTTTAAGACCGAACTTGGGAAGAACCTCCAGGAGGGCCTTATAATCATGCTGCCGCCTGCCCCCCGTGGTGATCTCCAGCCCCCGGAACAGCGCGTCAAAACTCATGGTTCGGGTGGTATCCGAGGGGTAGGTATAAAAGGGCCGATACCGCCGGGGAAACTCATTGACAAACACCAGATCCGTCCCCTTTTCCCGAAGAGCCCAGTTGCAAAGGAGCCGTTCTACCTCAGGATTGATATCGAATATCCTGGCACTTGGCTTTTGATTCCCTGAAGCGGACTCGGCATTGGCGATTTTGAGGGCCTCTTCATAGGGGATGATAGGGGCTTGGGAAACCCCCTGAGCATCGGGAACCTGGGCGTTCCAAAGGGCCAGGTCCCCGGCATTTTTCCGGGCCACCTCGGTAAAGATATGGGAGAGGATCCCTTTTTCCAGGTCAATGAGATCCTGTTCCGACGCAATAAAGGCCATCTCCACATCCAGGGAAACATACTCGTTCAAGTGCCGGGGGGTATCGTGTTTTTCCGCCCGATATGCCGGGGCAACCTCAAAGACCCGTTCGAGGCCGCTGGCTACCATAAGCTGCTTGTAAATCTGGGGCGACTGGGCAAGGTACACCTTTTTATCGAAGTACTCCACTTCAAAAAGCTCCGCCCCCCCTTCGGTACCGCCGCTGACCAGTTTGCTGGTCTTAATTTCGGTAAAATCCTGTCCCCGGAGGTACTGGGCAAAGGCTTCGATGATGGTGGACTGGACCTTGAAGATGGCTTGGATTTTGGGGTTCCGCAAGGAAAGGGCCCGGTGGTCCAAGATAGCCTCCAGGCCAATCTTCCCGGGTTCGGCATTTACCTGGTACGGGAGATCCGAAGCAGCCCGCGCAATACATGCCAAGGTATGAACCTGGAGTTCCACCCCTCCCGGGGCTTTTTCATTCCACGCAGGAACCCCCACCACCTGGACTGCGGACTCCAGGGTGAGGTTGGATATATCCACCTCCCTGGTTTCTGACAAGAGGAGCTGCAAGATACCGGACCGGTCCCGGAGGATGATAAAGGTGATCCCCCCCAGTTTCCGGATCCGGTGTACCCAGCCGAGAACTTCACAGGGTTCGCCGGGCCTCTCCCGGCAGATTTGAGCTATCGCTTTTGCGAGCACACGCATGATTGTATCTCCCTGGGTCTATCCTAGCGATACCCGTCGGGAATGTAAATATAGGACAAAATATGGTTCCCCCTGCAGCACCCCTAGGAGAGGGGATTGGTAAAAAAAGCGATGAACCATAAGCCGGGTTCTGTATAGTACCTGCTCTCTCGAGCACGTACGAGCTGCCATCTATCTAGCAGGATCCTCACGGATCCAATCTACGCAGTCTACCCGCGGCTTAAAACGGGCCGTTCTGCCGCTGTTTGACTTTGCTCCTGATGAGGCTTGCCGTGCCGAAATCGTTACCGATCCCGCGGTGGGCTCTTACCCCGCCCTTTCACCCTTACTGGATACCTCCTCACGGAGCCATACCAGCGGTTTACTTTCTGTTGCGCTTTCTGTCGGAAGCTTCTAGAAGCCCCGCCCGGGAGTTACCCGGCATCATGCCCTGCGGAGCCCGGACTTTCCTCATCATATACGGCTAAAACCGCCTATGACGCGGCAGCATAGTTCATCGCTTTAACAACTAACCCATACTTCCCGATGCCCCTCCTTAAGCCCCGGCGAAGGTCCTACCCCCACACCACCGTACGCTATGAAACGCCCTAGTCATCATAGTCGATGTTGATTTTTTCTTCTTCTTCCTCGTCCTCTTCTTCGTAGTCCTCGTCTTCTATATCGTCCAGGTCCGTAAGGCTCCCAGCATCTTCAATATCGAAGAAGTCCTCTTCCCCTTGCTCGGATTCTTCATAGTAGAGTATCCGGGAACAATAGGGGCAAAAGACGATCTCTTCCCCCAGACGCACTGAATTGGCAAATTGCGCGGGAAGTATCATGTGGCAACCCATACAGACCCCGCCCTTAATGGCCACGATGCCCCGGCCCATCTTGTTCCGAATGATCCGTTCAAACTTAAAGAGGACCTCTGGATCAATATCTGGGGTTACGGCCCGTTCTTGTTCTACAAGCTGTTCAACCTGGGCTTTCTTTTCTGCGATTTCTGCTTCGATACTGGCTCGGCGTTCTGCTAATTCCGCTTCTTGTTGCTGGATTAACCCGGCGCTGTGCCGCATCTGATCGTCCAAATCCAATAAGATCCGTTCTTGGTTCTGCAGCTCTTTCCGGTACTGCTGTTCTTTCTCAGAAGCATCTCGAATTTCTTTATCCAGAGCCTCATATTCCCGCTGGGTATTGATGGAATCCATGTTTTTTTCCGCATGTTCCCGGGACTGTTCCGCTTCCATCAAGAGGTTTCGGTACTCCGCTTCTGCCAGCCGCGCCCGTTCATACTCCTGATTCTTCTCAATAAAGGTCTTCTTGAGTCGAGCCAACAGTTCCTCTTGGGCATTGAGGAGCTTGGGCATCTCCTGAATATCATGTTCTAAGGTAATTTTTTGAGAGAGGATATCCTGTAAGGTCCGTAGATTCTCAAAAACTGTATTCGTTATCATTGTGTATCCCCTTTACTATGGTTTATCTTTTTTCTCCTCAGATAACGCAGTAGGTGCCTCGTTGATTGGGTAAACAGGTTCCCCTGTTTATGGCGTACCAGGACGGTAACCTATCCTTCAGTGGTCTAAATAATCTTTTAAACGCCGGCTCCGTTTGGGATGCCGCAAGCGGCGCAGGGCTTTCGCCTCGATCTGCCGGATCCGTTCCCGGGTAACATTGAAGTACAGCCCTACCTCTTCCAGGGTAAGAGAATAGCCGTCGTCCAGGCCGAAACGCATCTTGAGCACCTCCTGTTCCCGCAGGGGCAGGGTGGCAAGCACCCCGGAAAGCTGTTCCTGCAACAAGGTAAAGGCCGTGAGATTGGCAGGATTTTCCACTTCCTTGTCTTCAATAAAATCCCCTAAGAGGGAATCTTCCTCTTCCCCAATGGGGGTTTCCAAGGATATAGGCTCCCGAGCGACGTTCTTCACGGATTTCACCCGTTGGGTGGTCCAGCCCAGGCGCTCGGCAATCTCCTCGTCCGTAGGCTCCCGTCCCAGGACTTGCATGAGCTGCCGGGATTCCCTGACCACCTTGTTGATCTGTTCTATCATGTGTACCGGGACTCGGATGGTCCGGGCCTGATCTGAAATGGACCGGGTAATGGCCTGGCGGATCCACCAGGTGGCGTAGGTGGAAAACTTAAAGCCTTTCTGGTACTCAAATTTCTCCACCGCCTTGATAAGACCAATGTTCCCTTCCTGGACCAGATCGAAAAAATGCAGTCCCCGGTTGGTATACTTTTTGGCAATAGAAACCACCAGCCGCAAATTCGCCTTGATGAGCCTATCTTTGGCGTTTTTCATCATGCTTCGGCCCCGGCTTATTTCTTTTGCCATGAGGTTGATACTCTCGATGGGTTCTTCAAATTCCGCTTCCATCTGGCGGAGCTTTTTTTCGGTTACCTGGATAAGGCGGATCTTCTCTTTGATTTCATCTGAAGAAAGACCCAGTTCTTCTTCAAGCCGTTCCCGCTCCTCTTTAATGGTGAGTCCTCTGCCTAAAACCCGCAGTTCTCTCAGCGACCGCACCCGCAGGTGTTTTTCTATGCGTTCCTGTTCTTTCTTATACCGTTTAATACGCCGGGCAGCCTGAATGAATTTCTCGGAAAATCCGGCTATTTCATCAGGGTGCATTTCAGCCACCTCAATGACTTCCATGATACGGAATCGGATTTCCTGTAGTTCAGGGTCTTCAAAAATATTCAGTCCCCGGATAATGAGCCGCCGCTTTATTTCCAGATAACTTTTGAGATCCCCTAGGATAACCCGTAAGGTGTCCTTGTAAAACTGATTAAGCCTACGACGTTCGGTCATGTATTCGGTAATTTCTTTTTTGGAAAGGTTTAATTCTCGAAGATCTTTTTTAGAGAAAGCCTTTTGCGCGATATGGTAGAATTCCGAGATGATCATACCGGACTTTTTTATCACCCCTTTGATGATATTCTCCCCATGCTCCATCTGTTTGGAAAGTTCTACTTCTTGTTCTGCAGTAAGAAGATTTTCCCTGCCAATTTCCCTAAGATAGAGCCGGATCGGATCATCAACGGAGGCTTCCTTCTCGATAGCCACCAGGCGTTTTTTTTCGCCTCGAGGAGTTTTCCGCGCTTCCGGTTCCCCTTCATCCCCCGCGGGATCTTCCTGAAAGATCTGAACATTATTTGCCTCAAGTACTGCAAAGACCTGTTCAATCTTATCGGAATTGGCAATATGCTCAGGTAAATAATCAGACAACTCCTCGTAGGAGAGGGACTTCTTTTCCTTAGCATACTCAATCAACTTCAAAACAGCAGGATCAAGCTGCAAATCCGTCATTGCTTATCTTCCTTCATTCGGCGTAATTCAGCATCCTTATGCCTCTTCTCATCAAGGAGTTCTTCAGCGGTTCCGCGCTCTGCCATACGAAGCTCCATTACAATTTCGTGCAACCTCTTTTCAAGTCGCCGCTGCTTAACCCGTTTAATGCCATCCGAGACGAGTTGCTCTGGGTTTGAAGAAAATTCCCTCGATGCAGCCTGCTTAACAACAAAATTCCGCAAATCCTCTCGGCTGATACGGGATAAAAAAGCATCCATACCGGATTCATCGTATATAAAACACTCTTCCAAAGCGATAAAGAGTTCTTTTGCCCAGGGGTCTTCAATTTCCTTAATCAAAAGACTGGTGCGCAATTTTGGATATAATCTATAATGTACCGAAACCGCGATGAGCAAGTACAACTCATCGTTCATACGGATCGATTCTCCTGTCTGAGGGTTTTCCTCTTCCTTTCCCCTCCTTGATACGTACCGTGGAGTGGCATTAAAATGACTGGTATAGTCATGTATTATCGCCATTCGATCCACCCCAAAAGCATCGGCTATATGATCAATAGAGGCCATTCTTGAAACCTCCGAGTCCAGTGTTTCTAAATAAGGAAACATGAAAGCACAGGCTTTCGCTTTCCCTTCGGAACCGGAGAGATCAAAAAAAGACCTGCTGCGGATTATAAGATACTTAAAATCAATTATACTATTTTTTGCCGTTTTTTGCAATGCTTCTGGGCCGGCTTCTTGTAAAATATCCGCAGGATCTTTATATGCCGCTTCTGTTTCCCCGCTACTGCCAGGAACCACCACTTCTGCGGCAAGGCCGTTTCTCCTGCAGGTGAGGATGGCTTTAAGCGCCGCTTGGTGTCCTGCGGAATCCGCATCAAAGAAAAGGTACACCCGTTCTGCCCAGCGGCGGAGGAGCTGGGCCTGCTCATCAGTAAAGGCGGTGCCCAAAGGGGCCACTGCATTCGTGATACCCACCTGGTGGAGGGCAATCGCATCCATATACCCTTCCGCGATATAGACCGCCTTGGTCTTCCGAATGGCACTGAGGGCCTGATCCAAGGCAAACAGGGTCTGTCCTTTCTTGTACAGATCCGATTCCGGTGAATTCAGGTATTTAGGTCCTTCCCCAGATACAAGCCGTCCTCCAAAGGCTATGGTCCGTCCCTGGGGATCCGCAATAGGAAACATGAGTCGGCCGGAAAAGAAACTATACCGGGGATATTTGGATGAGAAAAGCCCGGAGGAAGCGAGAAAGGCTTCGGAGTAGCCCTTTTTGGAGAGAAATAGGAAAAGCCAACGCCTATCTGCGGGAGCATAACCCAGGCGGAACCGCTCCAGGGTCTCCACACCCAATCCCCGGGAAAGGATATACTGTTTTGCCCTGTTTCCTTCAGGGCTCTGCATCAGCAGATAGTGAAAACTCCCGGCTACCCGGCGGTAGAGTTCGGTTTTTTCCTCAAATTCCTGGATCCGTAAAGACGCCCCCGGATCCTGCTGCCCCTCATACACCAGGGGGACTCCAAAACGTTTTGCCAGAAGGGTTACGGCTTCAGGAAAGGATAGTTTCTCCATCTCCATGACAAAATTCAGCACCGTCCCCCCCTTGCCGCAGCCAAAACAATGGTACAATTTGAGGTCTGGGTTAACCGTGAAGGAAGGGGTCTTTTCATTGTGAAAGGGACAGAGCCCCACATACCGTCCGCCTCGTTGTTCAAGCCGCACATAATCACCCACCACCGCAAGGGCGTCTATGGTATGGTTCACCGCTTGTATGGTGGATTGGGCGATATAGCTCATCTCAGATATGCTTCCTGGTCAGCGGGGAGTGTACCTATCACGAGGAAGAACGGCCTTTAACATAGAGGGCCCCCGCGCGGATATGATCGTCAAAGGTACGGGAAAAATAATGCCGTCCTGCGGTGCTGTCTACCAAACGGAAATAGAGATACTCCTTTCGTATAGGATTAAACGCCGCATTCAGGGCCACCGCTCCAGGCGCGGAAATCGGTCCTGGGGGTAGTCCCCTTCTCATATAGGTATTATAGGGATCCTGAATCTCCGTATCCCGGCTGTAGAGTATCTCGGGGTGAGGCCGTCCCTGAATTTCGGTGATCACGTATTCCACGGTGGCACAGGATTGCAGGGCCATACCAATATCCAAACGATTATAAAATACCCCTGCCATGAGGGCAGCTTCTTCATCCACCCGGTATTCCCGTTCCACAATCGAAGCAATAATAACCTTCTGGTATAACTCTTCAGGGCTGAGGGCTTTACCGTTTACCTCCACCATACCCGTCATACCGGGTAATGCGGCGATGCGTCTAAAGAAGGTATCTGCCATGGCTTTGACCACCAAGGACGCAGGATAGTCCCGGGGAAAGAAATAGGTATCTGGATAGAGAAACCCTTCCATAGTTTCCCCAGGTATCTGGTAGGCGGCACGTATTTTTTCTTCCCCTGCGGCGGTAAGAAAGGCATCCTCATCACAGATTTCCGCGGCTTCAAGAATCTTGGCTATTTTCTTAAGGGTTACCCCTTCAGGGATGGTTACCCTGGTGAGAAACTGCTGTCCGGTTACGAGGATGGAGCGAATGGCCATTTGGCTTGCAGGAAGCTCGAGCCGATAGGTCCCCGCTTTTATATACCCCTTATCAAGCCGGGAGAGGATGTACCAGAAATAATGGCTTCGTATCATCCCCGCATCCTTCAGCCGCCTTCCTACAGACATGGCGCTTTCACCGGTATAGACTTCAAAGAAACAGGTTTGGGTGGTCTTTACCGGGTCGTCGATTGTCGTTCTCCCTAGTCCTAACTCGCGGTCATCCGGCATTGAAAGGCTTTCTGGGGGAGCATTAAGATACATAAACCCTCCTACCGCGGCTACCGAGAATAATACCCCCATCCCCATGAGGCAGCCCATGCAGAGACCTATCATTTTAAGTACCCGGATCATACCAACCATTACTACTCCCTTGCTCATCATTTTGATAAAGAAGTACCCAAAAGACCTTCCATTTCTTGTATTGAAAGCTGTTCATAGAGGATCCGTTCTATTTTTAAGAGTACCTCCCGTTCCGCAGGCAAAAGAGTATTTTCTCCTTTTTTAAGCTGTGGAAATAGGGCCTTAAGTTCATTAAAAGTGAAGAACACGCCTCCATCATGCTTGTATTCCATAGGTGATACGCTTCCCTTATTTATAGGCTTATTTCCAACCCTTCTGTAGCAAGGGTCACGTTTATGCCCTTGAAACCAATCCGTTCAATATACGATTGGGCGGAGTGTAAAATGGAATACAGCTTCTGGTCATCATAGGTAGGTTCGTGATGAAACAAAACCACGTGTTTTATCTGCCAGTGAGCAGCAAAATCAAGTGCCCTATTGAATGCGCTATGGCCCCAATTGTATTTTTCAATGGCTTCTTTTAAGGTGTATTGGGAATCAATGACTGCCACATCACAGTGCTCAAAAAACGCGGTATTTTCTTCGTTCTCTATAAAATCCGCTGCAGATAAGGCCACATCCGTGGCATAGATAAACCGGTATTTCCCATCATCAATCCGATAGGAATAGGAATCCCCAGGATGGTTCATAAGTTTATAAGAAATGCGTACCTTATACAAGACAAGTTCTTCGGACAAACAATGGAAGCTTTTCTTTGCCCCCATCATGTCCATGCTTGCTGGAAAATAAGGGGGTAACATTTGCCTAGCAAGAATGGTCTCCAGGTCTTGCTTGGGAGAATAAAAATCAACCTGTACCGCAGGATCATAGGCGGGATTAAAAAAGGGCAAGCCCATGATATGATCCCAATGGAAATGAGAAAAAAATATATGGTACTGAGGTATCTTGGGCTTGTGCTGGGCTAGGGCAATGCCCAATTCCCTAAGTCCTGAACCTGCATCAAAGATGATAACCTGTAGGGGATCATCCAAGGTAACCGAAATACAGGAGGTGTTTCCACCCACGGTGCTACCCAACCAGGGGGGCAGCTTCGAGAGAAACCGTTCCTTTGCTTCATGGGTTTCAATATCCGCCGGATGTATTTGTTCTAAGATCGCGGTAACTCTGCTTTTTATATGGGATGATACCAGCGGTGACGGTAAAGAACCACGGACACCCCAAAAATGGATATGCATCTACTCCCCCTCGCTGTTCAGATATTTCGTGAAATGAGCGATTCTGCCCTTTGCCGGCTTACCCATAGTTCTATTTCATCCTTTGTATACAACCTACCGCTTCCCATACCTGGACAAAAAACCGCGGTACGGCTCCACGCATCAGGAGAAACGAGGATTGACGACCAAAACGGAAAGGTTCTACATTGTATCGGACGTCCTTCATACACCGAACACCCATCCTTCCAGAAAATACAATCATACTCAGCGGTTTCTTTTAAGGAAAGCCATTCCGCTCGCATAGTTCCTGGGACCCACCGACAATAAGTTTCTATGACTTTATTATATTCCATTTGTAAGGCCGCGGCTAGAATAAAGACATCTTTTTTAGAGAGAAATACAAAACCACTTTCATACCGGCAACAGGCCGAACAGCGGGTACAAGAAAACCGCAGCCCATCACCATAAAAAGGTTCTTTATAAAGCTCCTCATACGAAACCGGGGAACCAGGTAGACTCGACATACTGCCTCCAAAAGAACGGGGGTTGTCCTTTCCTTGTGGACAACCCCCCATTGGGGAGAGAAGGATTCGAACCTTCGAAGGCTGAGCCAACAGATTTACAGTCTGCCCCCTTTGACCGCTCGGGAATCTCCCCTCGTATTTACCCTCTTACAATGCGCTTTACTATCCCCGCACCCCAGAACAATGGCTTTCCCCCCAGGGAAAGCCATCTCCCGGAGTCGAACCGGGGACCTCATGATTACAAGTCAAGTGCTCTACCCAACTGAGCTAAGATGGCAAAGTATATCAATTATAATACCCATATTTATGAGGTAGGTCAAGCCTTTTTACCGTATTCTATCAGACCCGGGAAAAATTGCACCCCTTTCCTCTCCTCCTTTCGTCGGAACTTTCCCCGCTTTATGGTAGCCCCTGGTACTTACCTTACCGTTCATGAATCCTAAACCAGTGGGAGAGCTCCTTCAGATGACTACCAATAAAAAGGGCACCGTAACTGGTTACAATACCCCCAATGGTAAGCCCCAGGGGAAGTAAAAAGGACGAACCTGAAGAGGCGCTGATCTTTACCGCGTCCATACCCAAAAAGGAGGTGGGTAGGGTAACCAGGATAATCAGCCCACTGAGCACCCAGCCGCGAAAAGAAACCCCTACAGCAATCTCCGTATCCAAGGCTGCGCTGTCCGGTTCTTCCCTATAAATCCCTTCCATGATGGAATCCTCCAGTGCCGGGACTTCGGGGAAAAAACCAGTCTCCAAGAGTTCCTGAACGGCCTCCAGTTTTTTCAGTTCCTCATCACAACGCCGGCAATATAAACGGTGCAAACCCAAGTACAACCGGTAGCCCAGGGGAAGAGGCCTTTCTCCCAGGGCCTCATACACCTTATCCATCACTTTTTCCTCCATCTGGCACTTCATGCTCAACTCCTTTAGAACCCAGTTCCTAAGCCAACCAGGTACACCAGCCTTTTTCATAGATACCGAAAATCCGCCAGCTTTTCCCGGAGTAATTGCTTGGCTCGAAATACATGGGATTTGATCGTATTAACCGGATACCCCGTGATAGCCTCGATCTCCTGGTATGACCTATCATAAAAGAAGAAGAGATCCACGCAGATCCGGTACCGTTCGGGAAGCTCCTTCACCGCTTCCCCTACCGCTGCTTGTACCGCCTGCCTGAGCAGGCTCTGTTCCGGGGTATTCCAATCCTGGGCATAGGCCGGACTTGCGGCGTCTTCCGCCAAGCTCTGGTATTCGGTCTTGCGGGCGGCCTTATTCACCGCTGTATTATAGGCCACCCGGTACAGCCAGGTAGAAAACCGGCAGCGGCCTTCAAAGGTGGAAAGATTGCGAAATACTTTGAGGAACACCTCTTGGGTAAAATCTGAAGCATCCTCGGTATTATGGAAAAAACTTAATCCCATACGGTATACCGTCTTTTCGTGCCGGTTCACCAGAAGCCGGAACAATTCTTTCTGTCCCGAGACGACCTGTGCGACGATCAAGGGATCGTCAAAATCGTCTCCCCTCTTCATGGAGTGCTATCGCTTCGCTTAATCCCATAATAGAGCAATAAGCCGATCCCGATGGATAAGGGAATGATCCCCCCTAAAAGGCCTAAATTGACGCCCAAAGCTATCACGAGAAAAACCGTTAACCCTAATCCCACGCTGCCCAAGAGCAACCCTGCAAGCAGACTAAAGGAAAGGAGATCGAAACGAGGCCGCTCATAGTGCCCCGCTTGGATAAGCAACGTCCTGCGCTTGTGATTCCACAAAAGATAAAAAAACACCACCACCGACCCCATGACGATTCCCACGATGGGGATGATGGCGATGATCACCCGAGCTGCACTTGACGTCGATGGCTCCATAGCATAAAACTCCTTAGTACCTGGTTGGTATATACCTTATATGACCGGTTTTACGCAAAAAAGTTGTATGAAAACCCTATATGCCACTTAAATACAGGATGGCCTGCTTAAAAAGCTGCTTTTCCTGCTCCACTCCGCTTATATCATGACTCAAACCAGCCGCTGCTTTGGTCAGGGCTTCCGCGGCTGCCCGCTTATCATACCCCATCCCTGCCAGAGCCTCCACCAGTTCCCCATAGGGAGAGGACACCGGGTTTGCCCGTGACAACGGAGTAAGCTTGCCCTTCAACGCGAGGATCATCTTCTGGGCGGTTTTCTTTCCCAAGCCTGGTATCCCTTCCAGTTTGCCTATATCCTCAGTCTCCAGGGCGGTTTCCAGGTCCTCTTGCGTTATGCCCCCCATGATTTTAAGTGCCCCTTTGGGACCGATGCCCTCCACCTTGAGGAGTTCTAGGAAGGTAGCCCGCCTGGCCATATCGCAAAACCCAAAGAGGCGCATCTGGTCTTCTTTATGGTAGAGCCAGATGAAAACCTGCCCTGTTTCTCCTGCCTCAGGAAGTTGGGCCAGGTCCGTAGCAGGGACTGCAATATCCCATTCGATACCACCGGTTACAATCCACAGGGTATCCTTGAGTTTTTCGGTAATCGTTCCCCGGATACTATTGAACATATACTTCCTTAATCTCCCTATGAACTATAAGGGGTAGCGCCTTATGTTTCAAGTACGCAGAGCATGGTCAAGTATCCTTCATACACTTTTATTATTGCAGATAGCAACGCAGTTTGGTTATCACCTCGTCAATATCTATGGGCTTACCCAGATGGTCGTTCATACCCACTGCAAGGCATTTGTCAATATCTTCCTGAAAGACATTGGCCGTCATCACGATTATGGGTATTTCTTTTTCTGGCATCTGGATATCCATCAGAATAGCATCGTATTTTTCCATCTCCGCTTGGTATATATCCACGGCTTTGGCGCCGTTATCCGCACAGTCAATGCTCAATTTAGTATGTTCCAAAAGGGCGATGAATATCTCTTGGTTGATAGGTACATCTTCGGCCAGCAGAATATGGTATCCTTCAAAACAGCCTGAATTATCCTCCGCAGTTTTTTCGTCTGCCAGGCAGTACCCATCCCCACGTAGTCGTTGATATAGTCCATAATGCTAGAAGGGAAGAAAGGCTTAGAAAGGAATTTATCTACCCCGGCGTTTTTTGCCTCTTTTTCTATACTGCTCCATTCAACGGCGGAAATCATAATGATTACCGAATGCTTCCTCACGTCCTTTTCCCTTATTTTACGGGAAAGCTCAATGCCGTTTAGTCCGGGCATCTTCCAGTCAATAAAATAAAGGGAATAGGGGCCGTTTTTTTCTATACAGGGTAAGGGCTTCTTCCCCATCGGAGGCAAGAGCATAGGGAAAACCGAAGTTTTCGACGATTTCCCCGAAGTATTGTAACATTTCCGGATCGTCATCCACCACCATAAGCCGTATGGGCCGGTTTTCTCGTTTGTGATTTACGGGAGACTCATCAGCGGGCGCCCGTTCCAACCGAAGGGTAAAGATAAAAGCGGCACCCTCACCCAGTTTCGACTCGATCCATATCCGACTATGCATCATCTCCACAATCCGTTTTGAGATAGCCAGTCCCAGTCCGGTACCGCTGAATTTCCGGGAGATATTATTTTCCGCCTGAGTAAAAGGATTAAACAGCCGGGCTTGCTGTTCCGCGCTTATGCCGATCCCTGAGTCGGTAACGGCAATCTGAATGGTACAGAAACCTCCTGCTTCCTCAATCAGTTTAGTATCCAGCCGGATGGATCCATTTTCCGGGGTAAATTTTACCGCGTTTGATAGGAGATCGGCGATTACCTGGGCGATGCGCTGATCATCCCCGATGAACATTGCCGGAATATCCTTGTCCAGACGGACAATAAAGTTCTGATACTTCTGTCCCACCTGGAAGTTGATTACTGTAATCACTTTCTGGAGCATCCACTCAAAGTTAAATATTTCAGGAGCAAGTTCAAACTTGTTGGCTTCAATCTTAGGCATATCCAAAATGTCGTTAATGATCCCCAGAAGATGCACCGAAGCTTCCTCTATTTTGTAGAAACAATAATTTTTCCGTTCAACTTCACCAGAATCTTTGGCGATGGAGGTCATGCCGATAATGGCGTTCATAAGGGTGCGTATCTTGTGACTCATATTTGAAAGAAAATCGCGCTTGGCCCGGCTGGAGTTTTCCGCTATTTCTTTAAGTTCCACGAGACGTATATTCTGTTCCTGATTTTTTTTAAATGGACTGGCGATAATTTCTCCGGCGGCAAATGCCGCAAGAATTCCCAGCCCCATAAAGATACATGAAGAAATAAGGAGAATATCACGGGTTAGGGACCCGGGACTTTCCTCAATAGGCGCGGCCACAATAAGCATCTGTAACTATATACCTGAACCGGTTCTTCCGGTCCGCAAACCAGCGAAAAAATTTATTGATCCCATCGTTTCCGTTTCAGACACTACTTCATTCTCACTGGATAAAGGGTTATGCATAGTTTCCATCAATACTGCAGTGGTCATATCCGCTTCTGTCTTCCAAAGCTCTAAGTGGATGGAGACCAAATTTTCCGCAATCTGCCTTACCGCCATCATATCCCCTTCTATGGTTTTCACCAGATTCAGCCGCTGGTAGTATATACTTATACCCATGCTGGAAGCGGTGATCAGAGCCACAATGGAAGATATTATCAAAATGGCCTTAATACAGATGGACATAACATTCCTTTATAAAATAACATTATTCGAATGTAATTCTATATTGATACAAGTTCATCAAGCTGGACTTGTAATGCAATTGTCAGTTTAAGGACAGAGATAATTTTTTGGTAGAGTTCAATATCATTAAATGACAGAACCCGGACTTTGCGGTCTTTGAGCCATTTTTTAGCGGGCTGGTAACCGCCGATATAGTATTCCCATGCGTCCTTCGGAACATGGTCAAAATACTGATGCTTGTTGACGTATACCTTTTCCCCTTTGTAATTGACGGTTTCTATTTCGTTTGTCCCGAGGACAAGAAAATCCGCTGTATCCATTGCGGGGCTGACGTTTTCCATTAAATGCAGGCTGCGAAGAATTGAGCCGATAGAAACCAGTTTTTGAAACTGCTCCGTATTTTCAGGATAGGGGACGCGGGGGAAGTCTATTTTCAGGAATTCTTTGTATTTTGTACGATAATTATTGCTGTAAAGAACCGCATAGATATAATCGAGTATATCTATAGGGGCAAATGTATTTTCATTGTCCTGTTTTTCGGCGGTAAACCATAAGCCAATACTTTTCGCTATTTTTTCAACTATTGTAATATTCAGATTCGGCTGACGTTGAACAGCGCTGTCTAACTCGCCGGAGTCGGTATAGAGGTAAAGAGGAAATACCACGCCTCCGCCCCGGTAAAAAATATTTTGGTCTACTAATCTATTAGTTGTATACACAATATTCCATGCACCGCCGCCAACAGCTTGTCCTTGACGGCCAATAATAATAGCATCATTACTATTTTGTAAATGCCGTAATATCTTTTTATTTAATCGAGCTACAAAATAATCATTATAAAATATACTTCTAATATCAAAAGGGCGATATAGAACAGTTGTAATATCTTTCCGTGCTGCTTCTATATTTGTATTCTTGCGGGAAAGAGCGGCATCCCATTTGTCCTTGTCTTGAAGAGGTATTTCAAAGTATTTACAGACTTCACTAATAGGATTCTCTTCATTTAAGAAAAAGATTAGTTTTTCAATCTGCTCGTTATCACTGAATGAGATAGATAAATTATCCCGTTTAGTTATTAAGCCTAACGAGTTAACGAGGCTGTCGAATTAATCGTTTTTGGAAAGGAATAGTTTCCTTTCGCAGGTTTTTACCATTCGATCACCATTACTCTCCGGCAAGCCCGCTGTTCCCGCCTTTTCGCAAACCCG
>JAITJS010000003.1 GCA_031278815.1 Treponema sp. | reverse complement strand
CCGCGGGATTCTTCCCCGTAAAGGGGCTGCCTGGCGACAGGGGATCGGGATATATGCCCCGGCCTCTGGCGGGGACATTTTCCGCCTGAAACCGAATAATTCGACAGTCTCGTTATGCGATGCACACGCAAATGTAAGACAGGGAACCCCCGCATCCCATCTCCTCCTCCATGCCAGTCACAGCGGGATACGAAAAAAGCTACCGATGGTCGAGCATATAAACGTGGCTAAGGAGGTGTTCGGCATTTCCGCCGAGGAGGAGAGACTTATGGGCTTCGGAAAGGCCGCTATCTTCCATGCTTTTCAGGTACCGAACAGGAGAAAGGAGCGGGAAATCACTGCCAAAGAGGATCTTTTCCTGCAAACCCAAGGCGCAGGCTACTCGGTAGATCCCCGGATCGTACAGAAACACCGATGCGGCGGTGTCGTAGTACACATGCCGGTATTTTTTCCTTTGCTCCGGCATGGCTTCGTAGAAGAGCAAACCCCCTCCCCAGTGGGCAAAAATGATGGTCAGTTCGGGGTTGTTCTCCACGAACCGGTCCAACTGGGGCAGGGTGGTATGAGTTTTGCCGGGGTAGTAATGCCCCACCGGCTCGTTGGTGTGGACCAGCACCGGCAGGCCCCGCTCAAGGCAAGCTCCTGCAAAACGCCGGGTATCTGCGGGTTCTTCAATGCGGAAACCCTGCCCCGCGGGGAAGAGTTCTCCGATGCCTCGCAATCCGGCACGATGACACCGGTCTAGCTCCTGCTCCATATCCCGATGGTTCGGTACCAGGGCCATATACCCGATGAGCCGCTGGGGATATTCCTGTACGTGAGCGATAACATAGTCGTTGACTACCCGGCAAAGCCCCATATCCCGGAAGCTGAACCCGAAAATCACTGCCTGGTCAAAGCCGGTCCGGTCCAGTTCCTGTATCACCTCAGGGGCAGTGGCGAATTTATTACTGGGACTCGCGGAAAGGAGGGCAAAATAAGGTTCCTGCTCCGCATATCGGTGAACCTGGGCGCTGATTTCAGGAGGGGTTACATGTACATGAAAATCAATCCTGGCCATTTTCGTCTCCTTTCAGGACAGGGTCTTTCTGACCTGGGTATAGATCCTTCCAGCCACAGCTGCTGCTTCATCCAGCAGGGCTTGGCTTTTCTGTATCCGGTCCTGTACCAAGCTCTCTTGGCTAAGACCCAGGGCAATGATCGCCTTGAAGTTCATGAGGATGGTGAGGTGGGCGCCCTGGGCTGCGGTCTTTAAGCTTAGGGCTGCCAGACCCAGGTCACTGGCAGTACCGGTGTAGTAGTCCGGGGCCAGGTCATTACCTAGGTCCAGACCCTGGACCGCGGCCTGGAGGATCTTATGGGGAATGAGGATACAGCTCTGGAGGGCATGGCCAAGGGCTTGCCGGTACGCGGCTTGTTCCTCCTCCGTATGTCGGGGCAGGTGTTTTACCGCGATAAAATCCTCGTAGGCCGCGGTATCTTCCGCTACCCAAGCAAGAAAATCCCGGCCCAAGGCTTCTGCGCTAACCGCAGTACGGTGCATCCGGTCTGTACAATGGGTATATGCGGCCTTGCCCAGGGTTATGAGGGCTATCTTGCGGATAAGGCCTACCCCCAAAGCAGCTTCCAGGGCTGCGCTAGAGCCGCCTCCTGGGGTGGGCGAGGCAGATGCAAGCAAACGGGTAAAATCTTGTAGGCTTGTGTGGATGAGGCTCATGCTTTTCCTCCTTAATCATGCGTTAGGTATGGCTTCTTGGGCACCATAACAGAAAAAACCGCTTGCTACAAGCCATACTGGACGTTTACTTATGGAGGAACCCCATGGTATTCTCATCTGAAGTGAGGTTAGACCAAAAGGGCTGCGGTCCTCAAGACCGCTACACACCGCTTGCTTCCTAAGCATCGGCTCTCAGGTCCACTCTACTATATTCGTAAATTGTAATACTTAATCCTATAAGAAAAATCACTAGGCCACATTGAATCATCGGAAATCTAACCAAAACATGCCCATCCGATGAAAGGAGCGCAGGCCATTATGGGGTTAACGGCGCAAGCAAAACAATCGCTTATTCGGGAATCGTATCAGGGCTATCAAGTGTCCGGTACAAAAGACAAGACAAAAATCCTTGACGAGGTCAGTGAGATTACCGGCCTGAACCGTACATATCTTTTGCATCTCCTTGCAAATGGCGGGGAGAGAGACTACGAGTGTCTTCCAGAGCTTGGTGTCCCGCTCCCAATCCCTCCCGTTCCCCCTTTGGGGCCCGATAGCGAAGTTTATCAACGAATAGCTGCGGGATTGCTGCGAAGGCCATGCCATCCAGATGGGATAAAGAATTAGATCGTTCAGGTTATTGTGTCCATAGTATGGGCTTTAAATCTCCTGGGGGCGGATAAAGCACCGCACACGTCAAGGCCCTATACCGTGGGGAGGTATCTATGCGTACAATCTTACCGGCATCTCCGATTCTGTATGGGGCTTTGGGAGCTGGAATAGGCTATTACGGTTTAAGCTTATGCCCTTCCCAAGATAAGGTTCCCGGGATACTGGGGACCTTGCTATGCATAGCCCTGCTTTTGAGCTGCATGCAGGTTCTATCCCAAAGCCCCGGGCTTTGGGATAGAACCCTTACGGGCTTCCAAGTGCTGCGCCGTTACCGGGTATATAGCCTTGCCCTGGTCTTCGGGTTGAGCCTTGGTCTTGCTGCGGGAAGTCGGATACAGCCGGTCTCCTTCGGCATTCCCCAAGACCAGGTTCAGGGTATCTACGGGATCCTGAACGAGGATCCCCGGACCTTGCATGATCGCCGGGGTATGGGATACCTGGTATTGAAACAGGTATCCGGCCCCGGGGACATACGGGCCTCTGCCCAAGGAAGGGTGCGGGTATTTTTTCCTGAAGGGACTATCCCCCGCTTGCAAGCCTTTGGTAGGGGGAGCGAAGTATATCTCGAAGGGACCTTCCTTATCCTGGATTCCCGCGGTACGGTTCCCCTTGCACATGAACCCTGTTTCCGGGCACAGTCAGTACACATACTGAGACCTGCTTCGGCTTTGGAGCAGATGAGAAGTCGATGGCGTAGGAAGCTGATGGAAAGATTCGTCAAAGCTCCCTGGGCAGGACTGGCAGAAGCCCTGCTCCTGGGGATAAAGGATAACTTGGATACAGAAGTCTCCCAAGCCTACCAGGACGCGGGTTGTTCCCATGTCTTAGCCCTCTCAGGGATGCATCTGGCTATACTCACCGGCCTACTTGCCTGGTTCTTGAGAAAGTTCTTAGGAATCAAGGCAGCCTCTCTTTTGGGATGCTGCTGCATCCTGATGTATGTCTATATCGTGGGGAACTTCCCCTCCTTGGATAGAGCCGCGATCATGTACCTGTTGGGAACCCTGGCAGTTCTGGGCTCAGTCCCGAAAGCGCAGGGTTCCTTGCTCAGTATACCCTTTCTGGGTGTGGCTTTCCTCATCCAGATACTGCTAGACCCGGAAGCCGGGCAGCGCATATCCTTCATACTGTCCTATCTGGCCCTAGGGGGTATACTCTTTATAGGTAACGCCATCCATGAGCTTATCTGCGGTAGTATCCCCGAAGTCCTCGCCCAGCCCCTGGCCGCATCCCTTGGGGCCTTCATCGCAACCGCCGCAGCAACGGCTTGGTTCTTTGGCTACCTACGGCCCGTGGGAGTACTGGCAGGGCTTATTATCGTACCCCTGAGCACCTTGTTCATGCTGGGCGCTCTGGCTGCGCTGCTCCTGCCGCTGCCCGCTCTTGGACTAATCCTCTCCATCCTGTATGATATACTCACGGGTTTAGCCTCCTGGGCTGCACAGGTCCCGGGGATATGGGGTGCCGATCCCCTGCTCGTGGCGTTGCTATCCCTTGGGGTATCGGGGCTGCTCATGTTTTTCAGCCATAGACACATCGTAATGAGGAGAAATCTTGCCCCCTTTGACTGATGCACTTCGGTATACGACATCGTGTCCGCTTAACTACGACTCTCCTTTGGCGATTAAAGCCTTCCTGGATGCCCAGGGTTTAGGCATGCGGAAGAAATTCGGCCAGAACTTTCTGATTAACCCAGGGGCTCGCAAGGCACTGGTGGACGCGCTGGACCTCGAAATAGGAGTTGGGGTATGGGAAATTGGCCCCGGCCTAGGGGCTATGACCTGGAGCCTTTTGGAACGAGGGGTCTATGTAAAGGCATTTGAGATCGATCCGGGGTTTATCCGGGTATTAACTGATTTTTTTGGAGGGCGCAGGCGGTTTTGCCTGGTCCAAGGAGATGTGCTTAAAACATGGCCCTATGCTGGAACGGAAGGGTATATGCTGGGGAACCTTCCCTATACCATTGCCTCCCGGCTCTTAGGGACTTTAATTGAAAGGAACCGGCTTTTTAAGCGTATGGTGGTTGTCCTCCAGCGAGAACTGGTCCAGCGTATGAGTGCAAGGCCCGGTTCAAAGGACTACTCCTCCTTTTCCGTGCTTTGTACTTCTACCTACACCCTTACGCCCCTTAAGGTCTTGAAAGGCACTTCCTTTTATCCGGTCCCCCATGTGGATTCCCAGGGGATTCGCCTTGATCTCAGGACCGATGTGGACCCCTGTGCCTATCCCCCTTGCTTTAGACCCCTGGTGCGGCAGCTCTTTGCGTCCCGTCGGAAGACCATTAAGCATAACTTATACGATTTTGTGGTTTCCTCTATACTTACCAAACCAGGGGTAGCAAAGGGCAAGGAAGCGGTGCATATCACTGAGGAAGTGCTGGCGCGTTGCGGTATACCGGGGAATAAGCGGGCTGAAGTATTGGAACTTGAAGATTTTCTTGCCCTGGCTCGCGTATTAGAATGGAGTAAATCCAATGAGGCGCTTGCAAAAGCGCGGGAGTGTTGAAACTGCCTCAAAGAGCAATCATTATTAAAGATAGGAGGAGAACCTCGTATGGCCATCATTGATGCGGTAGCGCGTATACAGGAACGGATCCAGGAAGCCTGTATTCGTTCCGGCAGGAACCTGGCTGAGATTCAGCTCATGGGGGTGTCGAAGTTTCATGGTATAGGGGAAATCGAAGAAGCCTGGCATGCAGGAATCAGGCTTTTTGGGGAAAGTAGGGTCCAGGAAGCGGTTGAAAAATTTATTCCCTTTAAGCGGCAGTATCCTGAAACAGAACTGCACCTCATCGGTTCCCTTCAGCGTAATAAGGTAAAGACCGCACTCTCCCTTTTTGAGGTGATTCAATCGGTGGATCGGGAGGTGCTTATCAGTGAACTGGGGACCTGGACCACTACGCAGGATAAGCCCTTGGGGATACTCCTTGAGTTCCATACCGGAGAAGAGAGCAAAAGTGGCTTTCCCGATGAGGAGCATCTATACCGGGCAACGGAAAAGGTCCTCTCCTATCCCAATCTGGTACTGCGAGGGCTTATGACTATGGCCCCCTATACCGATGATAGGGCACGTATTCGTGCGGCTTTTCGTTCCCTGGTTTCAGCACGGGATAAGCTGGTCTCCCGTTTCCCATCCTGTGATTGGTCTTGCCTTTCTATGGGGATGTCCCAGGACTTTGAGATTGCCATAGAAGAAGGGTCTACCTTGATCAGAATAGGAACCGCCCTATTCGCAGAACGGGATCTATGAAACGGTTCCTGATCCTTGCTTGGTGCGGGTGTATACTCTTGCCGGTCCATGCCCAAACAAGCACCAGCACTACGGAGCAGGGGACCGGGGCCTTTGATACCAGCACTTTTCCCCAATGGGTGAAGGATCTCAGGCGGGGAGAAATCATTGCTTTTGGGGCCTTTCCCTTTACCATGCTTTTTACCCTCACCATGGTGGATCTCTATCGGAGCGCTACCCATGACTGGGATACCCGCTACGCCCCCTGGCCCGTGAAGTCCGCAGGCGCGGTGGATATGACCCGGGATGAGCAAATCCTCACCCTTACCGTGGCGGCGGCAAGTTCGGCGGTGATA
Organism: Treponema sp.; assembly: GCA_031278815.1. GTDB lineage: Bacteria > Spirochaetota > Spirochaetia > Treponematales > Breznakiellaceae > JAIRLU01. Next base: position 28,468 of record JAITJS010000003.1, on the reverse strand, counting down.
GCCCTGATAGATTTTTTTATTGTGCATCATAAAAGAGCCAAAGAAGCCCAGAAACTCAAGCAGTTTCCTGAAGCGGTTCCGATCATCCTGAGGAAGCCCTTGGCCCAGGAGAACCTGGAAGCTGCCCCTCCCGAGGAGGAGCCGTAAGTGCCTTCGTATCGCGGGATGGTAACCGCCCTTCCAGGTCCCCTACGGCTTGACCGGTATGTGGCGGAGTATCTTAAGGTGCTTACCCGTTCACAGGGTAAAGCCAGGGCTTTAGCGGCAAAGCTCAACGGGAAGGAGGTAAAACCTTCCCGCTTGGTGAAAACAGGGGACCTGCTGGATCTTACTTGGGCGGACCCAGAACCGAGAGACCTGCTTCCTGAAGATCTCCCCTTGGAACTTATCTATGAAGATGAACAGGTAGTGGTGCTTAATAAGGCGCAAGGTATGGTGGTGCATCCTGGCGCAGGGAACTACCGGGGGACCTTGGTCAATGCCCTCCTGTTTAGGCGGCTCCATCACGGTGGCTTGGAGGCGGGGGAAGCCTTTCGACCGGGGATTGTGCACCGTTTGGATAAAGATACCTCTGGGGTGCTCATCGCCGCCTATAATGACCGGGCCCTGGCCTTTCTGTCAGACCAATTTAAAACCCGGAAGGTCCGAAAACGCTATGGGGCATTGGTAAGAGGTTCATTAGCAGTCCCTTCTGGTTCCATTGAGACCCGTATCAGGCGGGATCCCCGAGACCGGAAACGGTTCACCGTTTCCCCGGACCACGGCAAGATCGCCCTAACCCACTACCGGGTAATCCAGTCCTGGGGGACCCATTCCCTGCTGCTCCTGGCCCCTCGAACCGGTCGTACCCACCAGCTTAGGGTACACATGCGCCATATTGGGCATCCTATCCTGGGAGATCCCCTCTATGGCATACCGGATCCTCATTTTTCTGGGCTCAGCCTCATGCTCCATGCACAGAGCTTACGCTTAGTCTTGCCTGGGGAGCAGGAAGCGCGGACCTTCAGGACCTCCCTGCCGCGCCGGTTTTGGGATATAATGGGGTAGCAAGGGTTTCATCCCTAAGCCCTTGACCTGTTCTTGGGAGGTTAAAGCGTTTAGCTATGAAAGAGCATGGAGGTCCGGATCCCGTAAGGTATATGCGCTTTCAAAAATGCACTAGACAAAGCAGGGGAAATTCTTCAAAATAAAACTATATGACCCAGTCGCTAGAAGATTATCTTGAAATGGTGAGTTTCCTTTCCGATGAAGGTGAAGTCCGGGTTACGGATATAGCAGCACGGTTGGGTGTTTCAAAGCCTTCGGTGTTGACTGCCCTTAAAGTGTTGGAAGAACAGGGACTATTAGAGCATGAACGATACCGTAGGGTCTCCTTGACGACAAAAGGGGTAATGCAGGCTACGGAAATTCGTAATCGCCATAGTTTCCTCACCCTGTTTTTGCGGGATATTATCGGTGTTAACCCGGATATCGCAGAAAAAGATGCCTGTAAAATGGAACATCTCTTGTCAGAAGAAACCCTACAAAAAATGAAGGCCTTTGCTCAGAAAAAAAAACGTTAAGTCCCCATGGACCGCTTGCTCTCCAACCAGTACTTTGAAGCTTACTATCGGGCAATCTACCGAAACCGTTGGGATGCGCTACGAAAAAGCCTGCTTGAAACGCGGGCACGCATAGCCTTTACCCAAGGACTGAGGGTTCCATACAGCGTGGACCCGAGCTCGGTATTAGCCGCGGCATCCCTCCGGCTTCCCGATGCTGGGCTCATCCTGGATGCCTGCGCTGGTCCAGGGGGAAAGAGCCTGGTCTTGGCCGCTAGAATGGGACCGAAGCTGAGCCTTTTGGCCAATGAACCTTCCCGTGAACGACGACGACGGCTCCTCCAGGTGCTGGAGGAGCATCTGGATCCAGAACAGCGGAGCCGGGTAGCGGTGTCAGGGTTTGATGCGGCCAGCCTGGGAGGTAGGAAAAGCGAGCGTAACCGCTTTGGGGGTATTCTCCTGGATGCCCCCTGTTCCAGTGAACGGCATGTCTTGGGCGATGCAAAGGCCTTGGCCCAATGGAAACCTGCCCGGCCCCGTTTTCTTGCCCGGCGGCAGTGGGCCCTGCTTTCCGCGGCATTTCTGGTAGTACAGCCCGGTGCCTCCCTCGTTTATGTTACCTGTGCCATCTCTGAAGAAGAAAACGACGGGGTGGCTTCCCGGCTTTTGAAAAAATACGGTGCTGAGGTACTGCTGGATGAACCGGACTTTCGGGAGGGTGAAAAAACCACCCTGGGGAGGCTCATCCTGCCGGATGCATCCGGCGGTATGGGCCCCCTCTATGTGGCCCGGTTTAGGAAACAGGCCGCTCCTCCTTCACCCTTCTTAAGCGTAGGGAGTAAAGGTTAATTTCTGTTTTTGCCCATCCTTTTCGATCTCGTAGATAATTACGCCTGAATCCTGTACGGATTTAGTACAGCGGGAGTCCTTACCTGAAAGAAACTGCTGAGCATAGCTGTCCACATTGTCTGTATCCACTTCGCTCACCGACACCTGGGGATGCGCTTCCCCGGCGCAGGGATTAAATAGTTCCCTTATTAATTCATATTCCATGGTTTTCTCCGTTATGGAAAGTGCAGTCAAAATAGTTGACAAATACTGATATTATAGCATATAATAATAATAAGCATCTGAGGAAGGGTCTATGAAAAATATTAGTAACATGCTTATTTTAGGAATATCGATCATTATCGGTGTATCAATCGTATCAATGAGTCTTGTCATTATAAAAACAAAAGAAGCGGGACATATTACGGTAACCGGTTCGGCAACGATGTCATTTACATCGGATTTAATTGTTTGGCGAGGGGCCTTTTCTAAAAAAGCAATGACATCAAAAGAGGCGTATGAGCAATTAAAGATAGATACTGATACGGTTAGAGCTTATTTGCTTAACAAAGGAGTTAAAGAAGATGAAATAGTATTTTCGTCTATCAGTATGGATGAAAATTATGAACAAGCCTATACCCAAGACAGAAGTTTTATAAAGAGAACCTTTACCGGTTATACGCTTACTCAACAGATAACGATACAATCCTCTGAAGTAGATAAAATAGCAATGATTTCACGGGATATAACCGAATTAATAGATAGGGGGGTTGAAGTATTCTCCATGGCGCCGGAATATTATTATACCCAATTAGATACGGTGAAAATCGATCTCATTGCTAAGGCTGCAGAGAATGCTCGAATACGGGCGGAAAAAATTATAGAACAATCAGGAGGTGCAATCAGCACCTTGAGAACGGCAAGCCTGGGGGTATTTCAAATCACCGCAGAAAATTCATCGGCGGAAAGTTATAGTTATAGCGGTGCATTTGATGTCGCTTCAAAAAACAAAACCGCCTTTATTACAACCCGACTTGAATATAATGTTAAGTGAGGTTTTTCAAAATGTCAGATTTTGAAAAACCTCACAGAGCAACAAATACAAAGATGATTAGGATGTCTGCGGCGGTGTATCGTTTCTGCCGGTTCCCAGAATAAGCAGTTCCGGATGATACTCGAAGTGCATGGTGTCGTACCGGGACCATCTGCCGCCCCAGATAAAACCCTGTTCCTCGAAGGCCCGGATCGCCGCGGCGGGCGGGTTCTGCCGTTTTTCGGCAGGGACGGAACGCCAGTCAATTCCCTTAGCAGCGGTCCATTGCCAGTAGGTTTCCATACCAGCCTGGGCCTTCATCAGTAAATCCACTGCCGCGCCGTAGGCGTGAAAGCTACGGTTTGTGCTGCCCGCCACATTCCGCCAGTTCCAGCCGGTAATACTCTGTAAGTTTTTGATCCACCCCTGTATCTCCGGGTCGTTTTTCGCTAATTCCTGAATACGGGTTTCCACTCGGCCCAAGGGAGCGACAAGGTCCTGGTGTATTTGTACCGGCCATCCCAGAAAATGTATCCATTTTTGGTGCGAGAAAGCCTCCACTCTATTACGGGCCTGCCAGATGGTTTCCAAAAACGGAGAACGAATTGCATTGGGATTTGCGGTTATGCGATATACGCTATAGGAACCGGAGGGTCTTCGGGAAATAACACGATTAGCCTCATCTTGCCAGGGACTCACCTCATCCGGGCTGCCGGGAGGTTCCGGGGAATACCGGTACAGAAACTGGGGACGGAAATCCTCGGGCCGGTCGGTGTCCTGCTGGGGGAGGAACCTGCCCTGGGCATAGTACCAGCGGACCCCGTCCATTTCCAGCGTCCAGTCTCCGTCCTGAAAAACCACCGGGCCGAAGCGTTCATGGTAGGCCACCGCGAAGAGCTTTACCATATCCTCTGCCTGGTCTCCCCCCGCAGCCCGGCGTAGTCCCAACTCCGCAAGCATAGCCTCTGCCCAGGAGCCGGCTATCCCTTCAAGGTCCTTCGTTTTCGTCCGTCCGGCAAACAGGAACCCTCTGCCGGGAAGGAAGCGCGCGCCCTGTATGATCCCCTCAAAGTCTCCGTTCAAATCCTCCGCCTGACTTGAGTCCGCTTTCTCCTGGCTGGTCCAAAAGGGGATAACCTTACCGTCTATAAAATCAGTCCGGCCAAGGAAATCTTCAAGCGGCGCGGCGATACGGCCATCCGTAAGGGAGGTCCCCACAAAAAAGGTGTCGTACCCAAGCAAATCGGGCAGCGGTTCTTTACCGCTTATGTCAAACAAGTCCCCCCCGGTTGTCCGAGCGATAGTCCGGGCAATCCGCCGGGTATTGCCATCTTCTGCGAAATAGATAACCAGATTAGGCCCTGCCCGTTCATCGGGAATTACCGTACTATCCTTCTGCAGCAATGCGCACCCGGTTAAGCCAAGGGTCATGGTTAAAAGGGAACAAAACCGCCGTATTTTCAATGCATCTTCCTTATTAGTTTCACCATATATAATCAATAAAAAACCGGTCAACAATGCAAAGAGGGTGCCCTAAACCCAGTACAATTTTGACCGCCCCTCAAAGGGTATCCGCATAGCCTTGTCATGCTATCCCTTAATAGCCCCGGCAGTAACACCGGCGATGATTTTCTCGGAAAGCAGAATGTACAGAATAAAAGTCGGTAGGAACACAATTACCACACTGGCGAACATGCCGCCCCAGTCTCCCGTATAGCGCATGGATTGGATCATATTGTACAGGCCCACTGCTACAGGACGGACCGTGGTCCTGTTTGCGAATATCAGAGACATAAAGTATTCATTCCAAATGGTGATAAAATTAAAGATGGAAACCGTAATGATACCAGGCTGAACCAGAGGGAACATAATAAGCCAAAAGGTTTTGATGGGCGGACAGCCGTCAATGGCCGCTGCTTCCTCGTAGGTGAAACTCAAATGACGGAAAAACGCCAGAAGATAGAAAACACCGAAGGGAACATTCATCGCCGTATAAAGAAACAGCAGTATCCAGCGGTTGTTGGTAAGGCGCAGCATGGACGCGAGGCCGAAGAGGGGTATGATGATCATGATAACCGGAATACCCAACGCAGCGGCGAACATATTTTGGATAAGACTACTGCCGGGAAAACGAAAACGGGAGAGGGTGTATGCAGCGGGTGCGGCAATAAAGACAATCGCGGTACAGGAAAGCAAGGTATAAAAGAGCGAATTCATAAAGAAAACCGAAACCCGTTGGGTTTTCCAGGCCTTCACATAATTTTCAAAATGGAAACCGCTTTGAAACTTGAACATATGATCGGAAAAAATTTCGCGTGATGTTGAAAGGGATGCGAAAAATACCCAGCCGATAAGGACAAAGGTAAATAAACCCCATATCCCCAAAATGACATAGCCGATACCGGAAGTCAAATATGTTTTTTTTAACATAATAAACCCCCTCCTTTACAGTTCCGCATCATCCTGCCTTACGATGCAATTGCTTGACAGAAATACTAACACTACGATCAGCGTCAGGATAACGCCGATGGCAGCCCCGGATCCTGAATCCCGAGCCGTTGACGCAGAAGAAGACGCACCAAAAACCAGCTCGTACATGTAGTTCATCGGGGCAACCGTGTCGTTGGAGAGATTCACCGGACTGAACAACTGGCCCCATACAAAGAAACCAACGGTAAACACCGTCCACATGACTATATTGGTACGGATAACTCCCCGCATATTGGGAACCGTTACATGACAAAAACGCTGCAACCCATTGGCCCCTTCAAGATAGGCGGCTTCGTAGTAATCCTTTGGAATTTGTTCAATGCCGCTGATAAAGATCAGCATGTGATACCCGACCATACCGAAACCGTAGGCAGCAAGCATACTCCAGAAAAGATTGCCCGGCGCGGTCCACAGGGTTGTGCTTACCCCCTTAAGTCCGAGCGTGGCAAGGACCGTATGAAGCAGACCGTAATCAGAATTATACACATAGTTGATCCACATGGTTCCCATCGCCACCGCACTGACCACATTGGGAAGGTAGATAAGGCTCCTAAAAAATCTGGTTCCCCCCACGTTTCCCGTGAGGATGACCGCAAAGACCAGCGCCAGAAACATGACCGCGCAGCCCCCCATAAACCAAAGGCGGCCAATGTTTTTAAGGGACTGGAGAAAAATCGGCGTCGTGAAAAGTTTCCGGTAATTTCCGAACCCGGTAAAAACCCAGTCCGCTATCGGAGCCGATACGCTTTCTACTTTGAAAAAACTCATCATCACCGTGCGGAAGGTAGGATAGAGAAAGACCAGCCCATAACACAGCACCGCCGGCGCAAGGAAGGTTATGATAACCTGTTTATTGTTTTTCAACATGATAAACCCCACCCTTGTACGGCCACAGGCCGCGCAATGAAAGAAGGCCTGTCCATAATACGGACCACGTTAGTTGTGGGAAAGCCTCAGTATGGACAGACTTCTTGGAAAACCACCAAGGTACCCCCTTGAGGCGGGAACACATCCCGCCTCAAGGGGTCGCCTATTTCCAGCTTATTTCGCCATAGCTTCGGCAAATTGTTCCGCATTGAGACTTCCCATGATGAGTTTCGCGAAATTTTCCTTGATCTTTGCGTTAATATCCGGACTGTCTTCCATGCCTACTGCCCAGGGCAGCCGCTTTGTCGTGGAATCTACCACTGCTTTCGCCTCAGCAAGGGCTTCAGGCCAAGCAGAATCATTACCCATGGGAATGCCGATACTCTCCTTTGCCAAGGTCCCATCCCATTCGCCTGAAGTAAGCCATACAATGAACCGGAAGGTTTCCTCAGGGTACTTGGTGTTCTTGTTGATACCGAAACTCTGGGAACCGAAGTTGTTCGCTTCAGAACCATCGCCGGAACCAAACGCGGGCCAAGCAAAAGCGCCCCATCTCATGGTGGGCGCATTCCCCTTGATCTCATTGGGAAGCCAGGTCCCGTTTAGGTACATGGCAACTTTGCCGGTAGCGATCTCTTCAACCTGTCCGGCGGGGTAGATGTTTGAGGCGGCTTTTTGGCTAAAATAACCGTTTTGCACCATCATTTCTATCAATTGGCCGAAAGCAAGTACCTGCGGCCCGGTAAAATCGTTATTTTTAACCATGGCCAGGGTGGCATCGGCGCCTACCAGACGATCCATATTGTAGCCGAAAAAGGCCGCCATGTAGGCGTCATCTACGGTGATGCCGGTTACGCCGATTGCTTTGAGCTTCGCACAGGCTTCCAGCAGTTCTTCCCCGGTTTTGGGAGGATCACTAATCCCCGCCTGTTCAAAGAGGTCTTTATTGTACATGGTAACAAAGGCTGAAGGCTGGTAGGGAATATTCTTCACCTGACCGCCGCCGAGCGATCGGGCAAGGTCGAGGAGGGTTTTGTTTATCACCTCCCCATACGGTTTCCCGTCGGTGGTGGAGTATGATTTTGCGATATACTCATTTAAAGGAAGCAGATGATTGCCCCAGGTATTGGACACCCGCTCAATATCCTCGTCAAAGAGATCGATAGTCTCCCCGGCGTCCAGGGCGGGCTGTAGGGTCTTGCGAATTTCCCGTCCATTAAAGTTAATGTCCACCCCAATACCCGTCTCCTTGGTAAAAGCGTCCGCTGCGCGAGCGATTACCTGACCCTGGGGCTCTGTTTCATTCCACATAGACCAGTACACGATCTTGGCACTGGTACCGCCGGATTTATTACCAGAACACCCGGCCAAACCCAGAAGCGCTGCAAGCGCAACAGCCGCTAAAACAATCCTTCTTTTCATTCTTTATCCTCCAAAAAATTATCGGACCCGGTCAAACCCGTGTCCGTAAGGTACCTTGAGTTCCCATCACCGATGGCCGAAGTCATATCCAGAATCGCCTGCCATTGGGCATCCATAGACTGGATAAGGGCGATCTGATTCCGGCAGCGGTCAAGATTATGCCCGGGCCGTGCGGTCTTGTAATAAAGATCCCCTTCAAGATAATCGGTAAGAAACCTAAGGGCCATAATCTGGGTTATGTTCCGACCCGATTCCGCGATAAGGGCCTTTTCCGCAGGCAAAAGCAATTCTGAAGCCTCGGAAAGATACCCCTTAATGAGGCCCGCGAAAAGACCGCCGTCAAATACCACCAGGGCAAGATCCCGTTCGTCCTCTTTCGCCCTGGTGCTTACGGTACGAATCAGGTCGCCTACATCGAAAAGACTCGTACCGGGCATGACCGTGTCCAGGTCTACCACACAACGGACCTCCTTATCCAGGTCGTCAATAAGGATATTATTCATTTTGGTATCATTATGGCATATCCTTTCGGGAAGAGCACCGCCTTTCAACGCCCGGATCAGCAGGGCGCCCCGTTCCTCCTGTTCCCGCATAAAGGCAATTTCCGCTTCCGCATCCTTAACTCGCCTGCAAGGATCTTGTGAAACCGCCTCATAAAAGCGGACATACCGTTTTTCCATGTGGTGAAAATCTGGAATCGTCTCATGCAACCGGGACCCTCCAAGGTCGGCAAGCTGTTTTTGAAAACGGCCTACGCTTTTTCCCAAAAACCGGGCCTCCCCCGGAGATTGGGCCACGTCCAGGGAGTGAGTCCCTTCAATAAAAAGATAGGTCCGCCACCAACCACCGCAGGCATCCCGAACCCAGGGCTTCCCGTCACGGGAGGGAACCACCGAAAGGACCCGGCGGCTCCAGTCCCTTACCCCTTCCCGAATCAGCTTTTCTGCAATATGCCCCGTTACCCGCTCAATGTTCTCCATCACCTCTGCGGGCCTGAGGAACACCTGCTCGTTGATCCGTTGGTGGATATACCGCACCGCCGTGCCTGCCTGATTCCACTGAGACCGGTAGGTATGATTGATGTGCCCAGAACCAAAAGGCTGGACAAACGCTAATTCACCGTAAATCGCAAATTGACTCAAAACATCCTGCGGTAGAGATACACAACCGGTATCCATCAATTACCGAACCTCCCCGCGCCTGCAAAGGCGACACATTTCTCTATTGTGCCCTTTTTCCACCGGTTTATCAATGGACTCGTAAGAAAAATCAGGATACACGCATAGTAATTTGGATTTCCATACAAGATAAGGGCTTAGTTAACGCGAGTGCGGCGGGAACAAGACGCGCCTGAACACCGCCAGGGATCAGGCTTATAGCGTTACCCTGTATACCTGGTAGGTATACGCTCGTATACTTGTCGGGTATATGTCTGTATACCTCCCACATATACGGGCGCGGGATGCTTTCGAACTCACGTTACATACCGTATGAAGCCGAACAGTAACACCCATACCTGAGGCAATGCGCCATACCAGGACATTATACCCCCAAGCGGGCGCTGAGTAAGAGGCTTTTCCATCGCCACTGTACCGGCCCTGCGCGTATCCGTTCTTGCAAGGCTTCCCGAAGCCGCTCAAAGTCTTCATCCCCCAAAGCACCGGCAATAAAAGCCCCCCAAGGGGACTTCTCCCTCGTAAACCATAGGGACAGGTCTTTATCAGTGAGCAGCCGCTCTTCCCCTTGCTCCAAAAGGCTCAAGCTCGTCTTAAACCCCACATCCCTAAAAGCCTGTTCCAGGGTATCCCCATCCCAGGTCCATCGGGCAGATCCTGCCCTCGCCGCCTCATTTCGGCACTCAAAAAAAGCCTCCTCTGCTGCCTTGAGTTTGGTCCCTAAAGCCCTATCCCCGGCGCACTCCTCCGCTAAAATCCGGGAGATCCGCTCCCCCAGTAAGGGCGGGGACTGGAGTATAACCACCGCTCCTCCGGTACCCAGGAGCTCCCTCGCCCCGCTTGCAAAGGCACCGAACACCTCGGCCCCTGCTCCCCTTCGCCAGGGCTCTCGGACTAAGATATGATCGAAGGCACTGCAGGAAAAGAGGGCCTCCCCTACTTCAGGGCTGGGAAGTGCAGTTCCTGGAAAAACGACAATCACCGGCTGTTCGAGTTCGTCTAGGGAAGCCGCATAGCGGAGTAACCCTTCCCGGGCAGCATCGCTGTCCACCAAGGCGACGCTCAAACCCTCAGGAGTCCGGCGCAGGCTTTCCCATAGGAGCAGGCCGTCATTAGCCGCGGGAATGAGGATGCGATCATGCCGGGAAATGCGGCACTGTCCCAGGATAGCCTCCCGATCAGCCAAAAGCAGGGCGCTTCTCCCGGACTCAAGTCGCTTGAACCAGCCTTCCCTGCCCTTGGAAGAAGCGGACCAGGAGAGGCCCTCTACCTCAGGAGAGGCATCCCCATCCCCCAGGATAACCGCGACTTGGATTTCCCGCTTCCTGAGCACTTCCTCCCGGAGGCGACCCTCATAGCCCATGACAGCAGGGATGTAAAAGGTCTTTCCCCGTAATGCTCTGGGGAGGTACTGTTGAGCAGCCCAGTGATCCCGGTACGCATGGGGATAGATATAGCCCTTGCCGTGGCCGAAACTTTCAGCATCCCGGCTTGGATCCCGCAGGTGATTGGGAACCGCTCCATCTTCCTTATCCACTTCCTTCAGGGCGTCAAAGAAGGCCATCGTCGTGTTGGACTTAGGCGCAGTGGCCAGGTACAGGCACGCATGAGCCAGGGGGAAATTCCCTTCTGGAAAGCCTATCCGGTCAAAGGCTTCAGCACAGGAAATCACCACCCCTAAGGCGTGAGGGTCTGCCAGGCCCACATCTTCGCTGGCCAGGATGATCATCCGCCGGAAGATAAAGGCCGGATCTTCCCCGGCCCGGACCATCTTGGCCAGCCAATACAAGGCCGCATCCGGGTCGCTTCCCCGGACACTCTTTATAAAGGCGCTGATGGTGTCGAAATGGTAGTCCCCGTCCCGGTCGTAGAGCACGGCCCGGCGCTGGATGCTTTCTTCCGCGGCTTCCAGGGATACCCGGATTTCCGCTCCCTCCGTGGGGGGCCAAGGGGCGCCGGTCTCGGTGGTTTCCACGGCCAGTTCGAGGGCGTTAAGGAGGCTTCGGGCATCCCCCCCTGCTATGGCTACCAGGTGTTCTAGGCTCCCCTCCTCAAAGGAAACCCGCCATTTTCCATATCCCCGTTCCCGGTCTTTGAGAGTTCTTACCGCGGTTTCTCGCAACGATTCAGGGTCAAGGGATTTAAGCTGAAAGATCCGGCTGCGGCTCACCAAAGCCCGGTTTACCTCGAAAAAAGGGTTTTCCGTAGTGGCTCCGATGAGGATCACCGTACCGTTTTCCACCCAGGGCAGGAGGGCATCCTGCTGGGCCTTGTTCCAGCGGTGCACCTCATCCACAAAGAGGATGGTCCTTTTGCCGTAGAGCCGCCGCCGCTCCTCCGCACGATCTATGGCCTCCCGGATGTCCTTGATACCCGCAAGGACCGCGTTGAGGCTTTCAAAAGTGCTTCTGGTGGTATTGGCGATGACCCGGGCCAGGCTCGTTTTGCCGGTACCCGGGGGACCGTAAAAGATGAGAGAGGAGAGCCTATCCGCCTGGATTGCCCGGCGTAAGAGCCGGCCCGGGCCTAGGATGTGATCCTGCCCAATAATATCATCCACGGTCCGGGGCCGCATCCTATCAGCCAGGGGCCCATCGGAGGGCAGGGCACCCTGGGCCGTGAAGAGCTCCCTATCCTGCATACTTTTAAGGATTAAGGTTCAGCATTCCACTGTTCATTCCGATAAGACCACAGGCCGTTTTTAGTGGTTCCCGCAAAGAGGATCCCGTCGGGAGCCTGAAACAGCGCCATCACCGGGTGTTTGCCTAGGGATGAACTGTACTTGTCATAGTTTGAAATGCTTGATGCTTCAGGGTTGTTTCCAGGGGTTTTGAGGCTCATATCTCCAGGGTCTAGGCTATCCTCCTTCAAGACTAGTTCCCGGTAACCGTGGGTGGTGGAAGTGGAACTTCCTTGTATGCCTAAAAGGAGCAGGGTTTTCGCTTCTTTTCCTTTTTTCCCCCACAAGGCCAGAGCCCCGGTAAAGGTTACCCCTTTGTCCTCCACGGTAAAGCCCCCAGAAGGACCGTAGAGTATTTTTCCATCTCCAACTCCTAGGATCCCATCTCCGACTTGCAGCAAACCAACGACCGTAATCCCCGCAGTATCGGAAACCAGGGTAAGGCTAGTCCCCTCAAGGCTATAAATCCCCGTCCCTGCCAGGTAATAGGTTCCAGCGTATACCGCCGCTCCCTGGAGAAACCCGCTGCCTCCGCTCAATGCTTCAAGCTTCCCCGCATTATCGTAGAACATGCCAAAGGTGCTGGTATCGATCATTGCACCGGCAAATAAACGATCCCCTGCTCCATAGATGGACTGGATATTCCCATAATTCGATGTAATCTGTTTCCAATCTGCATTGGTATCTGAGACACTTAAGGCATACAGCGCCGTAGATCCCGGCTCTCCGGTAAGGGCATAGAGCTGGGTCTCGGTGGCAGCCAATTCAAGGATAGCCCCCCCCGGTCTTTTGGGCACTTCCTTCCACCCGGATGCACCCTCATAGCAATGGATAGCCGAGCTGAATTTACTAGCCACATAGAGGCTATCCTCTACTGCCACTATACGGGTAGGCATCCCGACAAGCCGGGGATCCACCGGTTCCACCTCAAGGGAAATACCATAGAAGATAGGATCCTGGTTACAGGAGCAGAACAGCAGTCCTCCCAGGAGCATACTCCGGCATGTTACCCTCACCCTTTTAAAGACAGCCCACATCGTGTTCATAGTACCCCCTAGAAGTGATAACGAGCCGCCAAGGTTAATTCCAGGAAATGACCTTGTACGTCCTTAGCGCTCTCTTGAGTCCATTCAGGAACCCACCACCACGCGGTGTTAAGGCCAAAGGACCAGTTCACATTGAACCGGAAAAACCCGGACACCATCGCTTTCATAAATAAGCCAAAATATCCTTCTTCCAGGTATTTCTGCGGCGCTGCCCCGACCGTGAGGCTTACGGGAAATTCAAAACGACCCATCACCGTCTGGTACCCGGCTCTGAACCCAAAGGGAACCATATACAGCATGTTTTTTCCCAAGGTTCCCGCAGCCATCAGGTTAAATTCACCCCCCACATACAAATGAGAGGACAAAAAATAATTATAGGCCAGGGAAAAGGTACCGGCGAGACTGACCTTATTGTCCAGCACCCCGGTATTACCCACAAAGAACATAGGAAAGAGCACTCCCAAGGAGATGTTTAAGGTCTGATCTCCCCGGGCATACAGGGAAGGCATAATACCAGACCAATCTGAATCAATGGGAACTTCCTGCTCCGGGTCCTCTGCTTCCTGAGCGCTGAGGGGGCTCTGCAGAAATCCGCACAAGCATAGGCAACACACGAAAAGAAAGGAACGTCCTTTTCTCACTATAATAACTCCCTATTACCGAAAGATTGGGTTCATGGTGAGGCCATGTTCTCTAAGGGCAAGGCTCAAAACTCGGTTGCATCCTGAGCACCCTCAGGTCTCGGTCAATAAACAAACCACCCGGGTATTTTGTTACTATACCGAATACGGTAGCGCTGTTCAATCGGTGCTTATTTTGCTTGACTACGCTGTTCCAGTTCAAGGTACTGCAGCAGTATGGGATATTTGGTCAATAACTCCCCATATCGGGTAAGATCATCAAAGCGGATCTGGGTAAGCATACGGGTCTTTGGTTGCAGGGACGGTTCAGAATGGATATATTCCTGCTGCTTGGCCAGGTACCCGGTATAGAGCGTCCTAAACTGCTGGTAGAGATTGAGGTCAGGGAAATCCCGGGTCATGATGGAACACGTGAGGTTTTCAATATCAGGAAAGGCACGCTCTATATCCTCTTCCAGAGCCTCTATTGAACCGGAGCCGAGCAGTTCCTCGAGTTTTGCCAGATCCGTGGTATAAATCCGCAGCCGCTGTATGGTGAAGGTCTCGATCTCCGCAGCCAGATCCGCTTCAAAGGCGTCTAAACCCGCTTGATCCAGGATATGCCGGGTATCCGTAAGGGTAACCAGGAAATCCGGTTTAATCGTAAAGGAAAGGGTAATCCATAGGGTATAGGCAAAATCAAAGGTAAAGCCGGCGAAGGAGGCATACTCCTTCCCTGAAGGGAGGCGGTCCTGGATGCGCGAGGACCGGCTTACCCGGTCTAGGGTAAAGACCTGTATTTCCGCATTGGTGGGAATCAGCGTATACCACACCCAGCGGAATGCTCCTGCCCGGATGATCCCAGGGTCCAGGCCGTGGGTTTTAGAACGCAACACTCCATAGGAACCGGGAGGAACCATGAGTTGCACCCAACCGAAGAACAAGGCCATGCCGCCTATGATGCTGAGTATGATACATGCCGCCATAAATTTCCGCATAATCCTTTCCTTATCATACTGGTTATGTAACCGTATTTTTTGATAGTATGCAGGGTTCTTCTTTAAATAAGGGGTCCCTGCTTTAGAGTTTTATTGATTTAGGATACTTTCGTGAGTATACTTCTCTTAATATTACTATTGCTATCATAAACGAAGCGCGGGGTATTAGCAACAAGCCTGGCTTTTTGTTTCTGATAGGGGTAGCTCGTGAGGAAACGTTACCATGCAGACCATTACCCCGCCTGAAAAGAAACCGATCATCCTCATGTTGGTCAAACGGACGATGCTATTTTTCTTTGGGATCTGTCTTTTGAGCCTTTTTCTGTACGGTATTGGAACAAATCAGGGATTTAAGGAGCAAACCCAGTTCATGCTCCTGCATATAACGGTTATGGTAGGGCTTTTTATAGGGGTTGGTTCTATGTATGGGATTGGTTTGGATCTATGGCTCATGTTCCATAAAAAATACCGGTATCTCCGTGGGATTGGGGGCTACCTTTGCTTAGGGGTCTTTGGTATTATCATAGCGGCCTTGGCGTCATTCGTCCTAGTTCTTACAGAAGGAAACCTATGAAATTCATAAAACGAAAAGCCCTAAAACGAAAACCTGCAAAATGGCTTGCCGCATTGCGGGGAGCTACCTGTTGCGGTAACGAAGCAGCAGATATGCAGGTGCAGGTGAGCGCCTTGTATGATGCTCTGTTGCAGCGGAACCATCTGCAGGAACAGGATCTGGTATCCCTCATCTTTTCGGTTACCCAAGACCTCAACGCCGAGAATCCTGCGGCAGCCCTGCGGCACGGAGGCCGCGCCCTGGATGTGGCCCTCTTTGCGGTCCAGGAGGTAGCGGTCCAGGGCAGTATGCCCGGGGTCATCCGGGTCCTCATCCATGCGTATCTGCCTGAAGGGGCAGCGCCCTATCATGTATACCAGCATGGTGCACAGGCATTGCGACCGGATAGGGCATGCTCCCCGGTGGAATAAACCTATGGTGTTTTTTGTAAAAATCCTTACGGCCCTCATCTTGCCGCCGGGATGTATCATCCTGGGAATGCTTATCCTAGGGTTTATCCCGCGGTGCCGGGGTAGCATCCGATGGATCCTCAGAGGGATGGGGGTGCTTTGCTACTTGCTTGCTATCGAGCCTATCCAGGATCTGATCCTCCACCCCTTGGAAGATCGGTACCCACCGCTGCCGGTGGAAACCGATCTTCCAAGGGACGGTGCGGCAGAGGCCCTGGTAATCTTGGGGGGAGGAACGATTCAGGGTTCCCCTGAAGCAGGAGAGTACCGTGATAGCCTTTCAGCATCTGCCTTAAAAAGGCTGGTCTATGGATTTAACCTTAAGAACCGTTTTACCGGAGCGTATGTGCTGACCGGGGGCAAAGTATTTGACTACGGACAGGAAGCAGAGGCTGCGGTGGCTGCCGGGATTCTGAGCCTCCTGGGTTTAGAGCCGAAACGGATCCTCACCGAAACCGAGAGCCGGAACACCTGGCAAAATGCCCGGAATGTGGCTGAACGTTTCGGATACCAAAAGGTTATACTGGTTACTTCCGCGTATCACATGCCCAGGAGCGTGTTTTGTTTTGAGAAAAACGGTATCATGGTTATTCCTGCACCCACGGATTACTATAGTAACCGGAACAAGTCTTACGATCTGTTCAGTTTTCTACCCTCTATGGATGCGTTTTTCGGAACCTGGATAGCTTTACATGAATATCTAGGATTAGTATACTACCGCTTGGTATATTCAAGGTAATCTCCCGGTATGAACCACTTCGGTGGTTGGTTACTGGTGATATGCCCACTTCCGAATCGAAAGTAGTTTTTATAGAAGGGAGGTAACGATATTGGCTCAAATTGGAAACAATCTTTATGAGGGCAAGGTTTTGACAAAACTAGTCCGCTTTGCCCTTCCTTTTCTGGCGACTAATCTGGTCCAATCCTTTTACAATGTGGCGGATATGCTTATTGTGGGGAATTTTAGCGGTACCGCTGGTATGTCCGGGGTTAATATCGGGGGACAGGTAACGATGATCCTCACCTTTTTGGTCATCGGCCTTTGCATGGGGGCCACGGTACTCATTGGGCAGTATGTGGGAGCCGGTAACCGGGAGGGGCTCCGAAGCGTTACCGCGACCCTTATCACCCTCCTGCTCATTATGGCCCTGGGCTTGACCGTGGTGATGTTACTCCTCAAGGGGCCAATCCTGCAGCTCATTAAGACCCCCGCGGAATCCTATGAGGAGTCCGAGCGCTACCTCACCATTACCGTGGCGGGCCTCACCTGTATCTTCGGGTATAATGCCTTCAGTGCGATCCTCCGGGGGATGGGGGATTCCAAGCATCCCTTCTACTTCGTGCTTATCGCCTGTATCACCAACGTGATCCTGGACCTGCTCTTTGTGGCGATTTTCAAGTGGAGTGCCTTTGGTGCGGCTCTGGCTACGATCATTTCCCAGGCCCTGAGTATGTTCCTCTGTATCATCTATATGGTGCGCAACGAATTTCAGTTCGACTTTAAGCCCTCGTCCTTTACCATTGATAAGGATCAACTCGTCCTAATCTTCAAGATCGGGCTGCCTACCTGTATACAAAACGGGGTAACCAGCCTTTCCTTCCTGTTTATCACCGGTATCGTAAATATAGTCGGTGGAGTAAGCGCTTCTGCCGCGGTAGGGGCGGTGTCCAAGTTCAACAGCTTCGGCATCATGCCCACCCAGGCCATGAGCGCCTCCATCTCCGCCATGAGCGCTCAGAATATCGGGGCAAACCGGATGGATCGGGCGATACAGGCCTGCCGGATCGGCATTGTCATTTCCGCAGGTGTAACGGTAATCATCTTCATCCTGGTCCGGCTCTTCCCCTCCCAAATCATGATGATCTTCGGTGATGACCCGGAGATGATCCAGATGGGGGTGAGCTTCCTCCGGGCCTTTAGTGCCGAATTCTTGATTATCCCCTTTTTCTTCTGTATAAACGGGTTTTTAATCGGCGGGGGACACACCCTGTTTACCTTGATAACCGGTATCGTCTCCTCGGTGGGCCTGCGGGTACCGGTCTGTTATATCTTCGGGGTAGTGCTGGACTGGGGTGTTTTCGGGGTGGGTCTGGGCTACCCTGTTGCGGTGGGAGGTTCATTCCTTTTGGTCATCGGCTTCTTGCTTTCCGGCAGATGGAAGCATACTGCGATGATCCACCACCATAGGGTAGAGAAGGGCCAAGACGGCCCTAACTAAAGGCTCAGGTGGTTGAGCCACGGTCCTCCATGAGGACGAGCGGTGTCGGAAGGTCTCCGAAAAGACGCCGTGCGGGTGGCTTTTAAAATCAACGGCTATTACGCCGGGATGCAAGGCGGAGCTTATGAGGCGGAAAGGCAGGTATACTCCCCCTTTCGGCTAGAAAAATTATTAGGCAATGCGGTCCCTTGACGCGCAGTCTAGAAATCTGGTATTCTATACAATATAATCATATATAATCTGATGTTGTTTCAAATTTGCCCTTTTGAAATAGCCTCACTTATATATAAGGCGGGAGGAGTATACCATGGCTAAAGTAGCCTGCGAGAATTGTGGGAAAATTATTTTAGAAGAAAACGTTAAATATGGAGATTGTAAGCAATGTTCTTTGTGCGATGATTGTGTAGCAAATTGGATTGCTAAAGATTGTAAAGAATGTAAAGAGAGGAAAGAGGAGTAATAAGCTATTGATAAGTATCCACAAGGCTTTCCTTTTCCTTGATGCCCATAGTTTACGAAGGCTTAATGCCAGATAACTCAGGTTCTTATTATCGAGATAAACCTTCCGGGACTCTCTCATAGCCCCGGAAGTAGGTGTTTTTATTCATTGGTTACCTAGGGCTCTTCCCGAATCAAAGCTTCGCGGAAACCGGCGGTACCAAGTTTTTCCGCTACCAGTTGTACGTCATCTGCATTGATCCCCGCAAGTACTACCCGGTAGTAATCACCATTTCTTTCATAGGCAGGATTGAGGCCGGTATTTTTCAATTTATCAAACACATCCATCGCATTCCTGACGATCTTATAGGCCCCAACTTGAATACGGTACCGCTTACCGGTTCCTGCAGGGGGTATACTGGGTTTAATCTCCGCTGCGATAGAAGAGCCTGACCGGGTCGGTACATAAGCTGGAACTAGGTTCTCACTCGGCGTACTGGTATTTTGAGGCGGCGGTATGGTTGTTTGATTCAGAGTTATTCCAGGGCTTGGGGAAGAAGACGAAGATGCCACCGTGGCAGAAGAAACCTTCTCTTCTATTATCACCGGAGCAGTTCCGGTGATCAGCATGTCTAACTGTTCCGCTGCTGCTTTAGAAACATCAATGATCCGGACCGGCTTAGAAGGCCCCCGGTCATTAACCCGTACAATCACCTGCTTATTATTCTGGGTATTGGTAACGGTAAGGATAGTACCAAAGGGTAAGGTCGGATGGGCGGCGGTGAATTTCGTAGCATCATACTTTTCTCCCGATGCCGTATTCAGACCATCGTATTCATCTCCATAATATGATGCAATCCCTTCTTGCCGGTACCCGTTGTTTGCGGGTTGCGTCTGGGCTATACAGACGAGAGCACACCCTAAACCAGTTATCATTATTGCAATAATTCGTTTCATAATTATTCTATCGGCAGGGAATGATAAATCAATGACTAAATTTCAGATCCTTATGATCACTATATGGGTTCGCTTGTCCCGATCCCCATTACCGACCCTTCCAAACATTTACCCCTGATACAGAGCATAGAGGAACAGGGTCGTTGCCTGGGCCACATTAAGACTCTCCAAGACTCCAGTTCCTGGAATACGGACCAAAACCGAACAGAGGTCTTTCACCTCCGGGGGGAGACCGGTTTCTTCATTACCCACCACCAGGGCTATGCCAGGCCGTAGGGCTCCTCTGAGCTTTGCTCCGGAGGCATTGAGCGCCGGTATTCGGTCCTGGATGATGGTATGCAGATCCTGGATCCGCTGCCGGGCTCTGAGATCTGTCCCTATGGTGATGATGGACTTGGAGGCAGCCTTGAGAAACCCCAGGGTATCCTGCACGTGCCTGAATATCACCTGTTCCATCCCTCCTTCGGCAACCCGGTAGGTGCTGGTGCTCACCAGGGCCTCCGGGGAGGTTCCGGAAAGTACGATAAAATGGGCCTCAAAAAAGGCCGCAGACCGGACTATGGCCCCCAGATTATGATCATTCCCCAGGGCATGGAGGATCAGGCCGGTTTTACCTTCCCTAGCCCAGTAATCTAAGTCCTCCCGGGTAGCCGCAGGTATCTGGGGGGCTTCGATCATAGCCACTACCCCCTGGTGATGCGTACTCTTGCAGATCCGTTCCAGTTCCTCATTATCACATATCTTATAGGGTCGTTTCCGTTGGGCCAGTCGTTTACATATCGGGGCAAATACCAAAAGCCGATCCTCCCGGAGAAAAAGCCGGTTGATGGTTTCCGGGTGTACTTCCCCCAGGGCTGATACGGCGTTAAAACCGCAGACTGCTAATTCTTTGGTAAGTTTATTACGCATAGGTATAGTATACCTGCCTGTTTGTTTCTCACAATACCTTCTTGCATCCCCTGCCTGTATCCTGTACATTACTGAAGGGGTTACCGCCTATAACATGAGTTCCCTTCAGCGTATTGGCATGAGACCACTTTTCCGGTATAGTCCAAATGCGCCTATGGATAGACGCAAAACGTAGCGCTTACCCAATATCATTAAGGAGTATAAAGATTGCACCCTCCTTACCTTATCTGCTCTATAGGGGTATTAAGCCCGCTGGCGGGCTTTACCGAATATGTTACACTACCGCTATGGACCAGATGATGAACGCCCTTGGCCTTTGCGCAGTAGGCGTGGAAAAGATCCTTTCCCAGGAACTTAAGAAGCTCGGCCTTCCAGTGCTGGCTGCCACCTTTGGTAAGGTCCGTTTTAAGGCGGATCTGCGGGGTCTATATCTGGCCTTGATGAGCCTGCGAACTGCGGATAGGATACTCTTAGAAGCAGGGGCTTTTCCTGCTCTTGATTTTGATTCCCTCTTTGAAGGGGCCCGAGCCATCCCTTGGGAAGACCTCATCCCCCAGGGAATGGGGCTGCGGGTGGCTAAAGTCAGGGTAAACCGTTCTCAACTGCACGCCGTTGCCAGCATACAGGCAATCGTACACAAGGCTGCTGTAGACCGGCTTTGTCAGCACCGTGGGCTCGACCGCCTTCCTGATGAGGGGAAACAAGGGAGACTGCGGGTATACATCGAAAAGGACCAGGTTTCCCTGCTTTTGGATCTTTCCGGGGAGCCGCTCTTTAAGCGAGGCTACCGTACTGAGGGAGGTATCGCCCCTTTGAGGGAAACCACTGCAGCGGCCATCCTGCTTCTTGCCCAGTGGCGACGAAAATTCCCCTTGTACGATCCCTTTTGCGGGTCCGGTACCATCGCCATAGAAGCTGCTCTGTACGCCTGGGATATGGCCCCTGGCCTTGGCAGGGACTTTGCCCTCTCAGACCTTGCCCTGGGGAACCGGGACCTGGAGCAGGCGGTTCGAAAAGAACTACTTGACCGGGTGGATTTTTCCCGAATTATCCGTATCTACGGAAGCGATGAGGATCCCCGGGCCGTATCCATCGCTCAATCCAATGGGGTGCGGGCCTATACCCTGGCCCAGGGGAAAGACCCTGTTGGTAGAGGCATACAGCCCGGCTTATCCCTGCCCTGGCTCCCTGATTTTACGGTATGCCCCCTGGAGCGCCTCAAGGTCCATTACCGTACTGCTGAAAGCCCCGCAGGTTTCATTATTACTAATCCACCCTACGGGAAACGCCTGGGAGACCGGGAAACCGCAGAAGCCATCTACCGGCACATGGATGTGCTCTCCCGAAGGTTTCCGGGGTGGAAGCTGGGAGTCATTACCAACCACCCAGGCTTTGAGTCGTTCTTTGGCAAAAAGGCGGACCTGTGCAAAGAGCTTACCAACGGTGCCATCCCTTCATATTTTTTTCTTTCTACGGTATGATCCTGGGAATACGCAGGGTGCAAGAGACGAGTATCCAAGGAGCAGGCCATGTCCATTGTGATAGCCCATGAAAAGCGGCGCCGGGAAATCTTAGAACATGCCCTGGAGGTTTTTATAGATGCGGGATTTGAGGCTGCCACGTTCCAGAAAATCGCGGATCGTTGCAGGATCACCAGAACGACCCTGTATCTCTATTTTAGAAACAAAAAGGACATTTTTAATTACAGTATTAAACAGCTCATGGGTGCAGTGGAGGACCGCATTCTCCGGGTGCGCCAAGATACCAGCTTGAATAGGGTTGATAAGCTTATTCGGGTGCTCGCGGTGATTATGGACCATCTGGAAGAAAACCGCCGGCTGCTGTCGGTGGTACTGGATTATCTACGCTGCCTTGCCAAGGGAGATACCAACCCGGAAACCAGCGTCCGTCGCCGGACCATCCGCTTGCGCCATATCCTGGCGACTATGGTAATTGACGGCATCAAGGAGGGGGTGTTCAGGCCGATCACCGTGAGAAATACCACTGATCTCCTGTACGGCTTGCTTGAAGCCGCGATCTTCCAGTTGACCGTACTCAAGCGTCCCTCCGTGGAAGAGCTGAAACAAGCCGCAGCCCTGGTCATTCGGCAGATGCAGCATGAATCCTCATTAACAGAACTTTGACCAATCGCTCGACATAACACTCCTACTCTCTTACCTGCTTCATACTGAGAAGCGAAAGTAGTACCGGTACTTACGCGGGGTGCTGAAGAGAGTGAACAAAATGCTTGACAACCCTTAGCTTGATGCTATACTGATATTTGTAGTATATAGAAATCAATATATACTTATATTATTTTGAGTATTGCTTTGGTGAGCAGCAAGAAACATACATGATACGAGAGGAGTTCACCAAAGTATCGGTGTAAGATTACAGGTATTTCAGGCCGGACTAATTCACGGCAGGCCGGCTTGGTGGTGTACCGTAATTTTTTTATACAGTGATACAAAAAAAGAAGGAGGGTACTCATGGCGAACAGAGAATCGGTAAAAGAGATTCAAACGACCTGTTGCTATTGTGGTGCAGGGTGTCAGCTTTTGTTTACCGTGGATAAGGCGGCAAACAAGATCCTTGATGTTCATCCGGTATGGGGTAGAACCAATGAGGGCACGGCATGTCTTAAAGGCTGGTATGGTTGGGATTATCTCAATGATCCTCAGATCCTTACCACGCGTATTCGGGAACCTATGATCCGAAAACGAGGGAAGAAATCGCCCTTGGAAGTGGTAAGTTGGGACGAAGCTATCAAGTTTGTAGCGGATAATCTTCTGAGGATCAAGAAGAAATGGGGGCCGGATGCGTTCCTGGGGGCTGCTTCGGCTCGGGGACCGGGTAATGAAGCAGGGTACATCACTCAAAAATTTACCCGGGCAGTTATGGGGACCAACAATATCGACCATTGCGCCCGGATCTGCCATGCCGCATCGGTGGCCGGCTCCCGGCAGACCATTGGGGAGGGCGCCATGTCCCTCTCTATCCCGGAAATTGAAGATGCAGAAGTTATCTTCAACATTGGGTATAACGCAGCGGCATCCCACCCCATTGTGGCTCGCCGGATTGTTAAGGCCAAGGAAAAGGGTTGCTATATCATCTGTGCGGATCCTCGGATCACCGAAACTGCCCGGATTGCGGACCTCCATCTCCAGCTTAAAGGGGGTACCAACGTGGCCCTCACCAATGGTTTGGCCCATGTGATCATCAGCGAGGATTTGTATGATAAGGAGTTTGTTAAAGCCCATACCAAGGGATTTGACGAGTTTTGGGAAGTCGTTAAGGATTACCCCCCTGAAAAAGTAGCCCAGATAACCGGACTTTCCGCGCAAGATATTCGTTTCACTGCCCGGAAGTACGCAAGTTCGAAACACTCGGTGATCCTCTGGGGCATGGGCATCACTCAATTCTCCCAGGGAGTAGAAACGGTCAAATGTTGCTGTAGCATGGCCATGCTCACCGGTAACTTCGGACGCTATGCCTGCGGGACCGGCCCGGTGCGGGGTCAAAACAACGTCCAAGGTACTTGCGACATGGGGGACCTTCCCGATGTGTACCCGGGTTATCAGAGCGTTACTGATCCGGTGATCCAGGCGAAGTTTGAGAAAGCCTGGGGGGTAAAGCTGGACAACAAGGTGGGTATTCAGCTTACCCGGGTGCCTGAATTCGTGATCCACCAACCGGATCCGGCAAAACGGATCCATGCCTATTATATCACCGGTGAGGATCCTGCCCAGTCGGACCCGGATTTGGAAGAAATTCGGGAGACCCTGGATCAGATTGACTTCGTAGTGGTCCAGGATATTTTCTGGAACAAGACCGCGGAACATGCCGATGCCATTCTGCCTGCCACTGCTTGGGGTGAGCACGAAGGGGTGTATACCAGTTCTGACCGAGGGTTCCAGCGGGTCCGCAAGATTCTGGAACCGGTGGGTAACGTCAAGACAGACTGGGAGATCACCTGTCTTATTGCCACTGCCATGGGGTATCCCATGCATTATAACAACACCGAAGAAATCTGGAACGAAATGATCGATCTCTGTCCCAAGTTCACCGGCGCTACCTACGAAAAGATCGAGCGCCAGGGTAGTGTCCAGTGGCCCTGCTGGGACAAGGGGCCTGAAGACAAGGGAACTATGTTCCTCCATGCAGGGGGCAAATTCGCTACCCCTGATGGTATGGGTATATTAAAGACCAGCCCCTATCATCCGCCCACAGAGGTAGAAAATAACGAGTTCCCCCTTACCCTCTGTACGGTACGGGAAGTGGGGCATTATTCGGTACGGACCATGTCAGGAAATTGCCGTATGCTCCGTAATCTGGAAGACGAGCCGGGCTGGGTGGAAATGTCCCCCAAGGATTGCGCCCACTTGGGTGTAAAGGAAGGGGATATTGTCAAAATTCTCTCTAAACGAGGTTATGCCTATACTCGTTGCAAACCTACTGAACGGGTCAAAACCGGAGCAGTGTACATGACCTATCAGTGGTGGATTGGAGCCTGTAATGAGCTTACCATATCATCTCTGGACCCCACCAGCCGCACCCCAGAGTACAAGTACTGTGCGTGCCGGATAGAAAAGATCCCAGATCAGAAGTGGGCTAAAGAAGAGGTGGCTCGTCGGTATGCGGATATCAGGAAGCGGATGCACATTGTCAAAGGAGTGGTAGCATGAACTCTTTCATAAAAGCAAATCCACTCCGGTGTATCGGATGCAGAACGTGTCTGATTAGCTGTGTCGTTGCCCATGAAGGGAAGCGGATCTTTGAAATAGACCCGGACGGCTATAACTTTAACCCCAAGCTCTTTATGGTCAAGACCGCTCGGGTGAGTGCGCCCCTGCATTGCCGGCACTGTGAAAACCCGGCATGTAAGACTTCCTGTACTTCCAATGCCATTAGTATTGTGGACAACGTGGTGCTCATCAATACCAAGAAATGTATTGGCTGTAAAAACTGTGCAATCGCCTGTCCCTTTGGTGCGGTAGAGATCGTGGAAACCGGTGAAGTCCAGGCCGATGGTTCGATTAAAAAGGTGGCGAATAAATGCGATCTCTGTCGAGGGGTCGCGGATTCCCCCGCCTGTATCCGGGTCTGTCCCACCGAAGCCCTGGCGCTAGTTACCGAAGAGACGATGGACCAGAGTTTAGCGGAAAAACGCCGGAAGGCGGTACAGTATCAAGGGTGATTGAGGTAAATGGGCGAACAGGTAGGGAGGGCCTAGGGGATGATCTCAGTAATAAGTGATTGGTTCATAGGTTTGCGTGTACGCCCATTGATTTAGAAAAACGTACTATACGGTAGGGAGCTTCGCGTGGGTATAAAAGCCAGAGAAGCTCCTGTTCCTTCTCTTGAACAGATTACCGATGGATAGGGTAGAATAATGAATACTGGAGGGAGCTTTGAACCGCTCTTGATACGGTGTACGGGCTGTATGCAAAACCCCTGTACCGTATCCTGTAGGAGTAATGCGGTAGTGTATATCCTTGGGGATCTTCTGTTGGAGATGCATAAATGCAGGGTTTGTGAGCGGTATAAAGCGGCGGCAGGTACTTACCCTAAGGGTATGCCCCCTTGTATCACCGCGTGTCAGCATGCAAAAGACAAAGTTGTGCTGGAAGCTCCCAGTGAAGCACAAAAACGGATAACAAATGCGGACTTTTTACCGCTGCTGACCTTGTAATGTACTATGTCTTGGACCGAGGGCTTGCGAGAGAGGAAAGCCCTTTGAAACCCATGGTATCTTTACCGGAACCGTAACAGATTCCGGATAACCCTTTGAGAAGAGGTATTTTGATGAATGGAGAGCAATCTAATTTTGTGTTGGCAGATTTGGAAAAATGCATCGGTTGTAGGGCCTGTGAAGTCGCCTGTTTTGCCGCCCATCAGCCGGGGCAGTTGAAAACCGTGGGGGCGGTTACGACCCCGGTTATTCCTAATTTGTACCTCACCATGTCGGAACCAGGCTGTATGCCGGTACAATGTCATCATTGCGAAAATGCACCCTGTTTACGCTCCTGTGCAACCGAGGCTATTGAGCGCAAAGATGGAACCGTTGTAATAAACCGGAAAAAATGCATTGGTTGTAAGAATTGTGTTATGGCCTGTCCCTTTGGGGCTATTGCGATTCTGGGGGCTACGGACATGGGGAAGATAGCCGATATTTTTGGTCCTGCCGGTGTGCCCCAGGAGCAGGGGGTCCTTCGGTTTGTCCACAAATGCGATCTCTGTATTGGTAGAGAAGAAGGCCCTGCCTGTGTGGCAACCTGCCCTAATCAGGCATTGCGTTTGGTTGATACCGCAACGGAAGTACACGACAAAAGAATCAAGGCAACTATGGCGCTGGAAGTTGTATCGGATACCGTAAAACAAGGGAGGCTGTAAATCATGGCGGTTATTCAAATTGATAAAGATATTTGTACCGGATGCCAGGAATGTAGCAAAGTATGTCCGGTGTATGCGATTGAAGGCAATCCGCATGAACCCCAGACCATCGTTACTGAGCGGTGCGTCATGTGCGGACAATGTGTACAGAAGTGTAAGTCTTATGTTTCCCTGATCGATCATGGGGTAGCGGTTTACGCCCAGAAACGGCAAGAACGAAACCTGCCTGATACGGTAACCGAGCCTTTGTTTGCCGCGTATAACGTGAGTCATGTGGATGAGGTCATCAAGGCATTGCAGAACCCCGATACCTTTACCATGGTCCAGGCCGCGCCGGCAGTGCGGGTCGGTATTGCCGAAGACTTTGGCCTGCCCCTAGGTACCTTGGCAGCGGGAAAAATGGCCGCAGCCTTACGGCGACTTGGGTTTAATAAGGTCTATGATACCAATTTCACCGCAGATTTAACCATCATGGAAGAAGGGACTGAATTAGTGAAGCGGGTTACGGAAAAAGGGGTCCTTCCCATGTTTACCTCTTGCTGCCCTGGATGGGTTAAATATATGGAAAATAACTACCCTGAGCTTACGAAACATCTTTCTTCCTGTAAGAGTCCCCAGCAAATGGCCGGTGCGGTGTTTAAGACCTATGGAGCAAAACTCAACGGGGTGGATCCGGCTAAGGTATTTACCGTATCGGTTATGCCCTGTACCTGTAAGGCCTTTGAATGTGACCGAGAAGAAATGAAGGATAGCGGGTATAAAGACGTGGATGTGGTCATTACCACCCGGGAATTGGCGTATATGATTAAAAAAATGGGTATTGATTTCTCTGCACTCCCCAATGAACCCTTTGACCAGCCTTTGGGGGAATATACCGGTGCCGCTACCATCTTTGGGGTTACCGGCGGGGTGATGGAAGCGGCCATACGCACCGGATATACCCTTATCACCGGCAAGGAACTGAGTGACCGCGATGTGGATATTCTCCCGGTTCGCAGTACTGAAGGATTCCGCACCGCAGATATTAAGGCCGGGGATCTAACCTTAAAGGTGGGGGTGCTGACCAATTTAAAGAATATCGATCCGATCATTGAGCAATTACAGAACGGCACTTTGGATTTGCACTTCGTGGAAGTGATGACCTGCCCAGAAGGTTGTGTGAGCGGCGGCGGACAGCCTAAGCTTTTGGTGGACGCCGATAAACCTGCGGCCTATGAAAACCGCCGGAAAGCCACGTTTGACCATGATAAGGCGCTGCCCCTGCGGAAGTCCCATGCCAACCCGGCAATCACCCAAATATATAAGGACTTTTTGGAGAAACCCAACGGGAAACTCTCCCACAAACTCTTACATACCAAGTATAAGGGCGGTTCGGCGAGCCATCACGAATGATTCGGCAAGTCTCCTTCTCCGTAGCTGGGGAAGGGGGCTTATGTTTAAGGGGGGTGAGCGGGACCGGAGTAAGGCTGGTGTATGGTAATGGGAAGCGCCTTGATCTTGGCGGGTGGCCGAGGTACCAGAATAGGATATGACAAAAAAAAGTTGGAATTGGGCGGAGAAACGGTAATAGCCGGCCTTATAACCAAACTGCACACCCTGTTTAGCGAAGTCTTGGTATCGAGCAATGAACCTTTTTTCCATGATCAAGTAGTCGTTCTCCAGGACGAGCTTGGGGCAGGCCCTTTGGCGGGGATATACCGGGGACTCACCTATTGCAGGAGTGAGTATCTCTATGTTGTTGCGTGTGATATGCCCTTTATTTCCCTTGAGTATATTCGGTATATGCAGGAAGCGATCCGTAAGAAACAGGTGGACGCCTGTGTTGCCCG
>JAITJS010000133.1 GCA_031278815.1 Treponema sp. | reverse complement strand
TCAAGGGAGACGGTCAGGAATAATCCCTGAGATGTATCAAAGTATTTATAACGGGCCATAATAGGGAAGAGTATACCACACTATTAGTGTTTTGTATATTTTTCCGACAGCCTCAACGGGACGGTCGGCAAAGTCCCTGGCCCTTCCGGTTCCTGTATGGTACCGTAGATCCATGAAATCTACACAACCTATACCGAAGCGCCTACAGGAGCCCATCCGTTGCCCCTGGTGCGGGAAGGATCCGATCTATGTGGCTTACCATGACCAGGAATGGGGGCAGCCCCTTGCCGACAACCGGCGTTTGTTTGAAGCCCTGATCTTGGATGGAGCCCAGGCAGGGCTTTCCTGGATTACTATTTTGAAACGCCGCGCTGCCTATCGAGCGGCCTTTGACAGTATGAACCCGGAAAAGATAGCCCGGTATGGGGAAAAGGACATAGCCCGACTCATGGGAAACCAAGGGATCATCAGAAACAGACGGAAGATCCTTTCGGCCATTGAAAACGCCCGCTGCTATCTTACCATGATGGAAGGACCGGTCTCTTTTTCCCAATGGCTGTGGAACTGGGTGGAGGGTGAACCGGTTATCCATCACTTCAAAACCCCGGCGGAGGTTCCCACTGCTACGGACCTTTCTTCCCGGATCTCCAAAGAACTCAAAAACCGCGGCTTCTCCTTTGTGGGGCCCACCATCATGTATGCCTTTATGCAGGCCGTCGGTATGGTGAACGACCATCTGATTACCTGTTTCAAACATCCTGGGCGTCATACTCACAAATCCCCTGTTTTAATTATACAGAGGTAGCAAAAAGAAGCGTTCATAATTATAGTGTCTTTTATGGATACCAACAAGAAAGCCGCCTTTGTGGCGGTGGTGGGTAGGCCTTCCGTAGGGAAGTCTACCTTGGTGAACCTCCTCTGCGGTGCAAAGGTCGCTATTGTGAGCGCCGTACCTCAAACCACCCGGAATGCAATCCGGGGTATCCTCCATAGGCCAGAAGGTCAGCTCGTGTTTGTCGATACCCCGGGACGGCATGAGTCGGAGCGGAAACTCAACAAAAAACTCATAGAAGTTTCAGACAGAACCATAGAAGATGCGGATATCATCCTCTATGTGCTGGACGCTTCCCGGCTTCCTGGAGCTGAAGAAACATCCATTGCCGCCCGACTTGTCCCTTTGGTAGAAAGAACCGTGGTAGTGGTGAATAAGATGGATACCCCCAATGCGAATTATGAGCAGGCCCTGGCATTTCTCAAAACCCAGCTTCCTCAATTAGACACTGCCCGGTGTTTCAAAGTATCGGCTTTGAACGGTGCTGGAACCGAAGCACTGTTGAGCTGCCTTTTTGCCATGGCCAGTGAAGGATCTCCTTTTTATCCTGAAGAATACTATACCGACCAGGAATTGAATTTCCGGATCGCTGAAATTATCCGGGAAAAAGCCATCAACCGTCTGCGGGAGGAACTGCCCCATGCGCTTTATGTAGAAGTAGCGGATGCGGAGATACGGGACGAAGGAAAGCGACTGTGGATACGGGCCTTTATCATTACCGAGCGGGAATCCCAGAAAGGCATGGTGGTAGGTAAAGGGGGCGAGATGATCAAGGCCATCCGTCAAGCTGCCCAGAAGGATCTGAACCGTATCCTGGACTGGAAGGTGGAACTGGATCTGCGGGTTAAAACTACCCATGATTGGCGCCATAACGATGGAGTCCTCCGCAGGCTCTTTGAACGATGAGCCTCGGATGTGGTTTCACCGGCTTAAAAAGGCCACAATCTGAGCAAGGAGTTCATCGTAGGTATCTACCCAGGGGATATCGGGGTAGGATTCCCGAATAGCCGGGGGAGCTCTGAACAGGCAGCCTCCTTCAGCCGCTTGGATCATGGCTAAATCATTAAACGAATCCCCTGCCGCAAAGATCTCCAGGTTGAGGGATTGCAGGGCCTTCACCGCTTGTCTTTTGCCATCCTTTTGGCGAAGCCGGTAATTGGTGATGGAACCATCCGGGGCAAGGATGAGGCTGTTACAGAAAAGGGTAGGGTACCCCAATTTTGCCATGAGGGGCCGGGCGAATTCCTCATAAGTATCGGAAAGGATGATGAGTTCTGTCTTTTCCCGGAGGCTTTTGATAAACTGCACCGCTCCTTCCAGCGGCTCCATGGCACTGATGACCCTGGTAATATCCTGCAGTTTGAAACCCTGCTGTCGTAAGATATCCATACGGAACCGCATCAAGGCATCGTAATCCGGCTCATCCCGGGTCGTTCGCCGTAATGCACTGAGCCCAGTGGCTTCAGAAAAGGCAATCCAGATTTCAGGAATGAGGACCCCTTCAAGATCAAGACATACAATACGCATACGTGAGGATATACTAGCATAGTATGCTCGGTTTGCAAAGTAGCTTGCCTCCGGCTTATTCAGAAAAGGGTATCCACATCCAGGCCCCCTGGGTACAGCGGAGCATCCCCTCAGATGAAAGGTAGGTATCCACATTTCCAGAAACCTGGAGATGGAGTACATTCCCTGCTTCCTGATATATCGGTTCCCCAAAAGGGGATGTGCCGATCCAAGGACCGCTATCGTCTACCGGTACCTGCAATTCCTCCCGGGCCTGAGGTACGATCCGGCGTCGATCAAACCCGGACTGGGCTATCTTCAGGCATATCCCCTTCCAATCCGCAGCCCAGAGATCCTGCTGCACCGCTTCAGGCAGATCCGGCCCTTCTAACAAGGCTCTAAACCGGGGCCAGTTAAAGTAGTGGGGCAGCCGAGGGGTTCCTCTGGTAGGCGCTTCGGCATGGGCGGCCAATTCCCGATACACCAGGGCTTCAACACCACCCTGCCAACTCAGCCGTATCCGGTCACTTTCCCAGTCAAAAGGAAACAGCCCTCCACCAGGGCGCATTATATCAGGATGTATACCTCGTTCAGGCCAATAGGGATACGCGATCACCGGAGTAGTCCATTCTGATAGAACTTTGATGGTAAGAAGCCGCTGATGGGTCTCTAGGGTTTCCCAGGTTCCTTCAGGACCTATCCAGGTAACCCGCCAATGGGGAGATCCCAAGATAGCTTGCCACGCAGGGGGTAGCGGTGGGAATTCCACCTGGCAGGTAGGAGGACCGAGTCCATTGTCGCAGGCGCTCAGTAAAAAAAACAGTAAGACCAAGATAAACCGGTAAGGCTGGTTTGTCCTCTGGAAGCCGGAACGTATCAAATGGGTGTGCATATACTATATAGGAAGTGAAAGGGTACTGTGCTTTAACACCGGCCTAACATGGATGCCAATAATGCCATTCTCACATACATACCGTATTGAGTCTGTTTGAAGTAACTCGCCCGGGGGTCCTCATCCAGTTCCGGGGATATCTCATTCACCCGAGGCATCGGATGGAGGATGATGAGGTCATCTCGAGCCTGCTTCATTTTTTCCCGATTCAGGATATAGCTATCTTTGAGGCGGATATAATCTTCCTCATTAAAGAAACGCTCCCGTTGTACCCTGGTCATATACAGTACGTCCAGATCAGCAATCACCTGTTCAAGGCTGTGGGTCTCACTATAGGGTACTCCCGCTTTTTTGAGTATCCCTTCGGTGATATATTTAGGCACCTTCAATTCCTGGGGAGCAATGAATACCATGGTAATATCAGGATAGCGGAAAAGGGCCTTTGCCAAGGAATGAACAGTCCGACCAAACATGAGGTCCCCGCAAAATCCCACCGTAAGCCCCTCAATGGAACCCCGGAGCTGTCTTATGGTGAGGAGATCCGTCAGGGTTTGGGTGGGGTGGTGATGACCGCCGTCTCCGGCATTGATCACCGGCACCGTAGCGTAGCGGGATGCCAGCAGTGCAGCGCCTTCTTTAGGGTTCCGCATGACGATGATGTCCGCATAGCAGGAAACGGTCCTTATGGTATCTGCCAAGCTCTCCCCTTTGACCACTGAACTGGAATTGGGTTCGGAGAAGCCCAGACAGGCTCCACCCAGACGCAGCATGGCCGCTTCAAAACTAAGGCGGGTTCGGGTACTAGGTTCAAAAAAAAGGGTAGCCAAAATATGCCCCTGGCAAGATTCCCGCAGATACCCCTGGTCTTGCTCGATCTGCTGAGCCAGATCAAAGAGCCGATCCATCTCTTCAATCGTAAAGTCTCCTGGCTCAACCAGATGTTGTTTCTTAAACATAAAAACCTCCTCGCAAAAAAAAACCGCCCTCCGGCGGTTATATACAGATATCGATCATAAAAACAAGGTAAAGGCTACACCCTTCGGTGTAACCAGTATACCGGAAGGTCCGGTCCCATTTATATCCCATTGCAGTTCCCCATTCTCATGGTTCATACCATGTTTACTCTAACTTTTATAATCCTACTATACCAGGGGTAAAAAAACAAGTCTTGGACAAGGTAGCTTAAGCGTTACAGGATGTTGGTATGGTATTGGGTGAACCCTTGCCTTTCTGCAACCTAAAGCCTATCCTGCTCCTATGGGCGCTACTTACCAGGTATGAGCAGGGCCTTGCATACTGGAGCAAGCTGTCGCCTATGGAGTATAGTAAAAACACGATGCGGGAACCATTTTTTACCTTGTATCATAAGGACCCCTCCTGTCATGCCCGGACCGGGTGCATGGCCTTACCCCACGGCCCGGTTTCAACCCCTGCATTTATGCCTGTGGGGACCAATGGAACGGTTAAGGCCCTTACCAGAGAGGATCTAGAGGAGATTGGCTTCGAGATTATCCTTTCCAACACCTACCACCTCTACCTCAGACCAGGAACCGAGGTGATTGCCACAGCGGGCAGTCTCCATGACTTTATGCAGTGGAAGGGCAATATCTTGACCGATTCAGGAGGGTATCAGGTCTTTTCCCTGGCGCCTTTCAGAAAAATCCGGGACGAGGGAGTGCAATTCCGTTCGCATATTGACGGTTCCTCCCATGTTTTGAGCCCCGAAAAGATGGTGGAGATCCAGGCTTTGTTCAACAGCGACATACAGATGCAGCTTGATGTCTGCACCCCGTGGCAAGCCCCCTATAAAAAAGCACGAGAAAGCCTTCGTATTACCAACCAATGGCTTCTCAAGGCAAAACAAGCTTGGGATGCCCAGGTAAATGCAGGGTATCAGGGGAAGCTCTTTTCCATTGTCCAGGGTAATTTTTTTAAGGATCTGCGGGAACAAAGCCTGGAAGCGGTGATTGCCTCGGAAACCCCGGGGATCGCCATCGGAGGATTGTCCGTCGGGGAGCCTGAAGAGGTGTTTCTTGAGTACCTGAGCTACAGCGCATCCCCCTTACCCCAGGAGAAACCCCGGTATGTTATGGGAATCGGGACCCCCCACTACATCCTCGCGGCTATTGAACAGGGTATCGATCTCTTCGATTGTGTTCTTCCCACCAGAACCGGTCGGATCGGGCATGTCTTTACCCGGCAGGGGCCTGTGGCGCTCAAAAAAAGTGAGAATCGCCTGGACTTTAAGCCGATAGATGAAGCATGTGCATGTAAGGTTTGCCGGACCTATAGCAGGGCATACCTACGGCACCTTTTCAAAACCCAGGAGATCCTCTGTGCTATGTTGGCAAGTTATCATAACCTCTATTTTTTGCATGACCTGGTACGGACTGCCCGTAACGCCATTGAGAAAGACCGGTTTTTATCATTTAAGCAGGACTTTTTAGCCTGTTATGATGGAGAGCGCTAGTGAAATATACCCCTTCAACGGTTTCCCTGTGCTTATGTTTGTTCTTTGGGCACTGCTTTTCCTGGATGTTGCTTCCCTGTCTAGACCGGGCATTTGCTGCAGAGAACGAGTTGAGCAAATCAGAGGATGAGCAGCGGCTTGATACGATTCGCTACGGTACAGAAACGGAGATCGCCGCCTTAATCCAGACCTTAAAAAGTGAGCGCACTGGCAATCAGTCATCTTTGCAGTCTAAAAGTGAGCATACCCTGGATGAGGCCCTTATTGGGGTAAGCCAAAACACCCGGAATCAGAACATCCTATCGGGGGTCCTGTCCTTTTTCGCAGACCGGGACAAGAAAGGCCTGGAACAGCGGGCCATCAAGGCCATAGAAGAACGGGAGGATGAAGCCAATGAAACGGTCCTCGCGGCCATTGAGTACCTGGGAAAGATTAAAGCTTCAGCTGCCCTGATGCCCTTGGAGCAACTCCTGGATGCCCAGGAACAGGGGTTCATGGGTGCTGCTTTTAGGGCCTTGGGCCGGGTGGCTTCAGGGGGGAGTGCTCAAGATAAAGATGTTACTGCGGCGTACTTGGCGGATTTCTACACCAATAGGAATCCACCGGATGCAAGCCGTCGGGATATCATTCTTGCCTTGGGAGACAGCGGTTCTCCAGCCGGGGTTTCCCTCCTCAGTGAGATTGCCGCAAACAACCAGGAACGAGGGGCCTTGCGGATGACCGCTTTGGAAGGGTTGGCAAAGATTGGAGACAGTACTGGTTTGGAGGCGATCCTCCAGGCGCTATCCTCCACAGACCCCAATGTCCGTTCCACTGCCGTAACTGCTTTAGGGCCTTTTTCAGGGAAATCGGTGGACGATGCGATTCTGGAGAGTTTCAGGGATTCTTATTATCGTACCCGCATCGGGGCTGCCAGTGCCGCAGGAACCAGAAAATTAATCGAGGCCATCCCCTACCTCCAATACCGGGCTGAACGAGACGAAGTTCCCGCAGTCCGGGATGAGGCCATCAAAGCCCTGGGGGCCATTGGAAACCCCCAAGCCCAGGCTATTTTAGAACGACTCTTTACTGAACGTAAGCATGCTGAACGGATCCGCATAGGGGCTGCAGAAATGCTTCTCCTCAATAACCCGGAGACGTACACGGAAAAGGTAATCACCGAATTGGATGATGCCAAAAAGACCAATCGAACCGGCTTGTACAACGGGTTTCTTAAGGCCCTGAGCGAGACAAAAACGAAGCGGGTGGAAACCCTGGTCCGTCGGCTCTTGAACTCAGGAGGAGTCATAGAAAAATCTTATGCTTTGGACATGATTCTTGGGAACGAGCTTCGTTCTCTGGCCCCAGAAGTCCGCCCTTTGATGACCGACGAAAAAAACACCGGCCTTGCCCGGAAAGCCCGGAACATCCTGGAACATTTTGGCTTGGAATAGGGTGCGCTGGTCCCCAGGTTTGATCGGGGAGGGAGGGGCTAATAGTGCTCCCGGGCCATGGTAACAATATGCCCGGTTTTTACGTCCAAGACTTTGATGATTATCCGTTGGACCCCTCCTATCCTGCTTATACTTCCGGTAATGACCATATTCGCCCCCAGCATATTGCCCACCGAAACCGCCGATGCATCGTTTACTTCCCCGGACATTTGGAAATACTGTTCGGATCGGATGGAGTCCAGGGCTTGCCGGTCAACCATCGTAAATAATCCTGAATCCACCAGGTGAAATTCCACCTCCTCCATCACAAAAGAGGCGGTTTCCCTCGATTCTGCGGAAACGCTTAATGGGCTATCAGCATAAAGAATGGCAACTTTTTCATAGATCCTCCTTAAATCATGTGCGTAGGGGTAGACGGCCCCCCCTCTTACCCTGACTTGGAAAACCCTTGTTTGAATGATACTCACTATAGCAGAAACCTGATGATACGACAAGGAGAACCTTTCAGCCACGCCGCTACTTGACAGGCAGGGAGGCTCTATGGGAAGATCAGGCCATGAACATGGAAGATCTCCAGGAAACTGCCGGACTTGCTCATCTCACCATGTCTGAGCACGCCTTAGCCGCTGCGTTTCCTGTGTTTGAGCAGATGCTTGGGTTTTTCGCCGCGATGCAGGCTGCAGATGAAGACCAGGAAGCCTTTCCCGCGCTCCCCTCCCAGCTTTCCGGCCCTTCCCGGATCGTTACACAAGACCATTTCCGCCAGGATAATCCGTCTCCCCCATCCCAGCAGCATACTTCCCTTGTCTTTAAGCTGCTCGATAATGCGGGAGACCGGGACGGCCGGTTTGTGCTCGTCCCTAATGTTCTGTAGGAGGAATTATGGCATCTACCGCGCTTGAAACATACCGGACCTATTGTACCCAATGGGAAGCACAGATTGGTGCATTTATAGAAATGAAAGCAATAGCCCCTGATAGGGCGTTCCCGGTTGTAGCCCCCGAAGCTTCCCAGGGTAACGATCTTGTAGGGCTTCCCTTCGCGGTAAAAGACAATATTGCGGTCCAGGACCTTTCTTTAAGCTGCGGTTCTAAGCTCCTTGAAGAACTTCGCGCCCCCTATACTGCTACGGCAGTGCAGAAACTTGAAGCTACGGGGGCCTGGGTCTTAGGGAAAACCAACTTGGATGAATTCGGTATGGGCTCTTCTACGGACAATTCCGCCATCAAACAGACCAACAACCCTTGGGATACCAGCCGAGTGGCCGGTGGCTCTTCTGGCGGCTCTGCTGCGGCAGTGGCCGCAGGGATGGTTCCCTTTGCCCTGGGTTCTGATACAGGGGGCTCGGTACGGCAGCCTGCCTCCTTCTGCGGCGTGTTGGGACTAAAGCCCAGCTACGGCGCAGTTTCCCGGTACGGCCTGGTAGCCTATGCCTCAAGCCTGGAAAGCATCGGTATCTTGGCGGATACCACTGCCCGATGTCGTGCGGTCTTCTCGGTAATCCGCGGAAAAGACCCCTTGGATCAGACCTCTCAAGATGCCCCGAGTGCTGCGGCGCCACTCTATGGCACTGATCCTCTAGGCGCTCCTAAGGTGATTGGGGTGCTTTCCGCACAGGCCATCGCCAAAGCCCTCGCTGCAGTTGCCGCAGGTATTGAGGGAAGCCCAGAAACCCAGGAAACCGCGGCCGCCGCCGCCTTACTGGAAGAAGAAGTCCGACAGGGCTTTGAGCTGGCCAAAACCCGACTTGCCGCATTGGGACACCGTCTGGTAGATGTGGAAATTCCCAGTCTCAAATACGGGGTTCCTGCCTACTACACCATCGCCACTGCAGAAGCCAGTGCCAACCTCGCCCGCTTTGATGGGGTCCGTTACGGCAGGCGTCCTCCCTGGGCAGAAAACCCCGATGATCTCATCGACAAGACCCGGGAAGCTGGTTTTGGCCCTGAGGTAAAACTGCGCATCCTCCTTGGAACCTTTGTGCTGCGCTCAGGCTTTCAGGATCGCTACTACCTGCGGGCGCAGCGGATCCGTTCAAGGATCCGCCGCAGTTTTGAAGAACTCCTGGGCAGTGCCGATTACGGCAATTCCGAGACCCCCCGTTGCGACGCCATCCTCATGCCGGTTTTTCCCACCAGGGCTTTTGGTCGAGGGGATACAGGCGAAGCCCTGTCTCCCTTTGCCCAGAAAGCCGCAGACCTCTATACCTGCTGTGCGAACCTGGCAGGACTTCCGGCCTTGGCCTTTCCCGTGGGTCTTGCTGGCGGCCTTCCTGTGGGGGTGCAGCTGTTAGGCCGGGCCTTTTCTGAAGCCACGCTCCTGGATCTGGTTGAAGCCTATGAACAGGCCCACCCTTTCCCCCATCCTGCAGGGTATCAAGCCTTTTGGCCCTGAAGCAACACAAGGAGCATGCATGTACCAATCATTCATCGGACTTGAAGTCCACATTCATCTCTTAACCAAAACCAAGGTCTTTTGCGCTTGCCGTTCTGCCTTTGGGGACGAGCCCAACACCAATGTATGCCCGGTCTGTATGGGTTATCCAGGGGTGCTTCCCTCCCTTAACATTGAGGCCATGCGTATGGGCTGCCTAGTAGCTCGCGCCCTCAATTGCCGCATCCCAGAGCAAACCTGGTTCGAGCGCAAACAGTATTTTTATCCTGATATGCCCAAAAACTATCAGATTTCCCAGTTCGCTTCCCCCTTGGGTCAGGGAGGCTACGTTGACTTGGCGGGTAAGCATATCAGGAAGCGGGTACGGATCAAAGAGTGCCATCTTGAGGAAGATGCGGGAAAGATGATCCACACCGGGACCGTATCCCTTTTGGACTATAATCGGGCGGGGGTGTCCCTCCTTGAGATTGTTACTGAGCCGGACATGGACAGTGGGGAGGAGGCAGAACTTTTTATCCAGCAGCTTCGCCGTATGGTCCGCTACCTAGGGGTTTGTGACGGTAACATGGAGGAAGGCTCTCTTCGGGCGGATGCCAATGTCTCGATAAACCTCCCCGGCAAGGGTCTTGGCAAGAAGGTGGAGATCAAGAATCTCAACTCCTCCCGCTTTGTGCGGCTTGGGTTGAGCTATGAGATAAAGCGTCAAGGAGAACTACTCGACCAAGGCAAGGAGGTTACCCAAGAGACCCGGCTTTGGAACGAGAACCGGGACCAGACCGAACCCATGCGGACTAAGGAGAACGCCCAGGATTACCGGTACTTCCCAGAGCCCGACCTACCGGTGTTTGCCCCGGATGCGGCCTTTCGCGCTTCCGTGGAGGCTGCCCTGGTGGAGCTTCCCAGCGCCCGGGTGGACCGGTTTGAACAGGACTATGGCCTCAGCAGGGAACAGGCAGATCTTATCTGCGATGAAAAAGCCTTGGCAGACTATTTTGAGGTGGCCCTGGCCGCGGCAGGAGCCCAGGGTTTTGATACCCGGGATGGGGCAGGTCGGATTGCCAACTGGCTGCTTACCGATATCAAGCACATCCTCAGCAGTGAGGGGATCGCCCTCTCACGGATCGGCTCTTTTCGGCTGAGTCCTCAGCGGCTTGCCACGCTGGTGGTGATGGTTGCCCAGGGTCAGGTGTCCATGAAGAACGGGAAGCAGGCCCTTGAACGGCTTATTGCCGAGGATCAGGACCCTGTCGCCCTGATTCGAGAAGCTGGTTGGGAGCAGCTTTGTGACCCCGTGCAGATTGGAAAGGCAGTGGAAGCGGTATATGCTGTGGAAGCAACGGTGTTTGCGCAGATCCGGGCAGCTCGTGCCGAGGGGAATCAGAAGCGGCAGCGGACCCTCACCGCGTATTTAGTGGGTCGGGTTTTAGAGCAGACCGGTGGCCGAGCAGACCCAAAGATAGTAGCTACCCAGATCGAATCCCTCATCCCCCAGGGGGGTTAATGCCCCCGGTATGGCAGTGGTGGTTCGCCATCACTGCGCCCCTTGCCTGAAGTCTCCGATAGTCAGGATACAATTTCGGGGGTTTGGGGCCTTTTGGCCTGAACCGAGGCAGGTACATGCTCTTACCCGAGCCTGTATCCTCTGGATTGACAGTCTCCAGGGTTTTACCTATAGTGTTACACAACGGAGGATAGGTTAGTGGCTATACCGCCAGCTTTGGGAGCTGGATGTCGGGGGTTCAAATCCCCCTCCTCCGAATTAATTCATACAGGCAGTTCTTCTTCACCGGAAGGAAACATATACATATCCGGCAATCTGAAGATTCGCTCCATAGAAAAAAAAGTGGTCCGCAGCATTTCACTCATTACCGGAACTTCAAAGCTATGGAGCAATGCTTCAAAGCCCGAAGCCTTAATACTGAGAGAAAATCCAAGCTTTTGATGTATCCCTTTTGACGTTGCAGGGAGTGGAGCGGGTAAAAAGGTAAAAATCCCCGGAATAGAGCGAACCAGATTATAGGGATTTTGCCAATTACTATCCACCATAGAAACCAAGAGCTCCTCCCGCCTGAGTTCTATCTGAGCCTCTTCAAGGGGCGCAAAATTCATACCATTGAAGATCCTTCCGATTATCCCAGGTACCATGAATGCCGGCGTATGCTCGATCTCGCAAGGCTCCTCGGTGTTGCTATGTGTTGCAAAAGGCCGCAATCGATGATGTATCTGGTTTATCCCTTCATATATCAAGCTCACTATATCCGCTTCTTTTTGCTGATATGTAATTGCTTCCTTTTCAATCCTGGCAAGTCCCCGATTTGAAACCACATAATGGGGCTCCATACGATTCAGCACATAACACATCGTATCAGTACGGCATTGGCTGCAAGTACAGATTTTTTGCGGATTACCTTCTTTTTCGATACGATCGAAGATGCTGTTTACTGCGGCTGTAACCTTATCCTCATTGATATTATAAAGTCCCATACCCTTACTCCCCTCTCCCCCTTTCGTAGAGTAAAATCGGTAAAAGCCTAACCTTACAACTCTCTCCCCCCACTCTCTCTCTTTATAAAATTATATCCATTTTTTCTTTGCATGCAATATTTCATAGAGTAAGGGGGTATGCCTATCGCTTACAACAGCCGGATCCGCAAAGATCCGTATGACCTGTAAGGATTTTATAAAAGCCTGTACGGTTTCAGCCTTAAAAATACCAGAACTTTGTTCAAAATAACATCCCTCATCACTGACATAAAGTCCGGTTTCAAAGGTAATTTGTTCAGGTATATCGATAATCACCTCTTGCGACCCCAGAGGAAGCCCAAGAACACGAAAAAAATCCGCTGCTAATGCTTCTTCATGCTGGGAACGACTACTAATATCTATGAGCTCTTGGTGGCACACCCCATCATAGGGAAATTCCGCAGCCACTACATAGAGGCGGCCGTCTTGGACTTTCTTCCCCAGGGCAAAGCGAGGATCCTCCTGCTCTGACAAAAGGGCAAAGAGGCCCTGATCATCCAGATCGTAGAGTTTTTCCTTGGGAAGGAGCCCTCCCGTAAGTCCCCAAAGAATCGCCTTCTTAACCATCGCCGTAGCGGCTCGGACCGAAGGATGCCAATACACCGTTTTATACATCAGGTATTTTGAAAAAAGGACGGATTCCACACTGGGAATGCCTCGGGAATCAATATCCGCTCCTCGTTCTGGATGAGGATGCAACCGGGAAAGAATGAAATCCACATCCTGGGCGCCGTAAGGAACCCCGCAATACCGGGCATCTCGGTTTAAATAATCAAGTTTATCCGGATCCAAGACCCCGGACAACAATTTCCGATAGAACCGCAGTTCCTTTTCCTGTCCCCCGGGAAGGGCGGTATTAATAATCGCCGCAGTCAAATACGGATCTGCCCCAGTAGCTCCTACCAAGCTTTTAAGGGGCTCGGTTAAAAGCCTCGTCCCGGTCAATGCCTCATGGTTCTCCAGGGGCAGTTCCTTCAGAGAATGAGCATAGGGAAAATGACCGAGATCGTGTAAAAGGGCCGCACAAAGAAAGGACCGTATCCCTCCAGGACTGGTCCATGCATCCGCACCCTGTTCCAGGAAGTTCCGTAACAGTCTGCGGGCCAGATGATACACCCCCAGGGAATGCGCTGCCCTGGTATGGGTTGCTCCAGGATATACGCAATGGGCCGGGCCCAACTGAAAAATGCGATGCAACCGCATGAAAGGCGCGGATTTGGTCAAAGCCTCCAACCCAGGGGTAAGGTATATATGTCCCCATAAAACATCCCGAATAGGGGCGGTAAAACCTTTTTCCAGCGCCCCATGCGTATCATACATACTTTTTGTCTCTCATGAGGAAATTAGTATAAAGTACTGGGTTGTTTGTGTCTAGTTAAGGCATAATGAGCAGTATAAACGTATAGATTTCATTAATTCCTTGTGATATAAGGAGTGAGTAAATCTACATTGCTTCTTCCTATGGTAACTAATTCCTTATCTTGTTGAGCTGCGGTTAA
The DNA here is from genome assembly GCA_031278815.1 of Treponema sp. Lineage (GTDB taxonomy): Bacteria > Spirochaetota > Spirochaetia > Treponematales > Breznakiellaceae > JAIRLU01. The sequence continues at coordinate 12,500 of JAITJS010000133.1, read as the reverse complement.
AGGCATGGCGGGATCGGATGTCTCAAATTGACGGGTATTATCAAGAGGGACGACAGGAAATAGCCCGGAATCTTAAGTCTATGGGCGTACCCCTAGGACAGATCGCTCAAGGGACCAGGCTTACGGAGGAGCAGGTTAAAGCGTTGTAAAAGAGAAAGGCCCCGGAAAAAACGGTCCCCTCCGCCGGATTTTAGTCCGCCTGCCCCCGGAGGTGGAATTCCAGGGTATTACTCCGGCTGGAGGGTGCCTTCGAGTCTAGGGCTTGCCGTCCCTTAACAGGCCGGTACGCTCACCGCAGGTGCGCCCCAGGGTACGAAGATGCTTTTGCCTATGAACCCCTGCAAGCGCAGAACTTAGGGATGGACAAGGCGAAAACCATTGTAACTGCTTTGGTCCGATGAAACATCGTCGTACCGATCGTGTGTCCTCAGATGTTTGCCGATGGAAAGGGCAGCCCCGGAGGCAACACGACTATATGCCTGTTGCCTGTTGTAGCATGAGTCCTGCGGTGGGGCAGACCTTTACACATTCCCCACAGCCATCACATTTCGTTCCTGCAAGACTTTGGCCAAAGGGGGTACGCATACGGGTCGCAAAGCCCCGCTTTACCAGGCCCAGGATGCCAAGGCCTTTCACCTCAGCACAGGCCCGCACACAGGCGGCACAGTTGATGCACTTACCCTCGTTCAGCTCTATTTTCAGGTGACTTTTATCCACCTGGAAGCTACGCCGTGCATCCCCCTCAGAGGGCGGGCCAAAGTAGTGCTGGTCTGCATCGTATTGCGTGGCGTATTTCTGCAGCTTACAGCCCTGCTTCGCGTTACAGCCGCACTTGAGGCAACGTTCAGCCTCCTTTCTCGCAGCTCCTGGTGTAAAGCCGGTTTCTACCTCCTTTTCAGTGGTCTTTCGCTCATGGTCACCAATGACCGGCATGATGATCCGTTCCTGCTGCTTTGCATCCTTGAAAAAGTCCGCGCTTATCCCATCAAGGGGACCCATTTGAGAATTGAACTGCGTAGATTCACCCTTGACTGCATCCCCCTTGAGGTACTGGTCAACTGCCACCGCGGTCTTGCGGCCATTCCCAATAGCCCGGACCGCGATATCCGCACCGGTTTGACAGTCGCCGCAGGCAAAGATGCCAGGCCGATTCGTCTGGAATGTCTGAGGATCTGTACGAATCGCGCCGTTACCGACCAGTTCAAGACCCAGGTGCTTTGCCAATCCAGGTAACACCCGCTGTCCTATGGCGCCCACCACGGCAGTGGCGGATACGGTGTATTCAGAACCAGCCAGCGGCTTAGGGGAACGGCGGCCCGAGGTATCTGCTTCCCCCAGTTCCATCTTCGTTAGGGTGAGCGTAAGCGTGTCCCCGTGCTGTTCGATCTTAACCGGTGCGGTGCGGTACTCAAAGTGCACCCCCTCGTGTTCGGCTTCCTGGATTTCCAGGTCGTTGGCGGGCATTTCCTCCCGTCCTCGACGGTAGAGACAGGTAACCTTTGAGCCCCTCCGAATTGCGGTACGTACACAATCCATCGCGGTGTTACCGCCGCCTACCACATAAACCTCCGCGCCCAACCTGGGGGTTTGTCCTGCGCCGGCTTCACTTAAATAGCTGATACCTGCCCATACCCCAGGGAGGTCCTCACCAGGAACACCGATGGGGGAGGCTTCTTGCGCGCCGATTGCCACGATGAGGGCGTCGTAGGTAACTTCAAGGCTCTTGGCGGGAATGTCCTTACCGATTTCCACGCCGTACTGCACCGCAACCCCGAGGGCTTCAATTGAGCCGAACTCTACCTTGAGGGTCTCCTCAGGGAGTCGAAAGTAGGGGATGCCATAGCGCAGCATACCCCCTGCGGCGTGGTGCTTTTCAAAGACCCTCACTTCGTGCCCCTGTAAGCGCAAAAAATAGGCCGCGCTCATACCCGCAGGGCCTGCACCGATGATCGCGACCTTTTTACCGGTAGCCTTGAGGGGAGGCGGAAGCTGGGGCTGCGACTTCCTGGCCAACTCCGTATCCGCGATGTGGCGCTTCATATTACAGATGGCCAGCGGGCCTTCCAGTCGGTTCCGCCTGCAGGCTTCTTCACAGGGGCGAGGGCAGATCCGACCCAGAATACCGGGAAAAGGGGCTTTCTCCCGGATGAGCCTTGCCGCTTCCGCTTCCTTGCCTTCCCGAACCAGGGCAAGAAAGCCCTGGATGTCGATGGAGGATGGACAGTTCACCTGGCAAGGAGGGAGACAGTCGCCGCAGTGCTCGGACACCAGGAGGTTGAGGCACATCCTGCGGGAAGCGTCCACTTCCGGCCCTGATACGGTGATGCGCTGCCCCTGGGCAACGAGAGTTCCACAGGCAGGTACGAGGTTACCCCGTCCAGGCTCTACCTTGACCGCGCAGATGAAGCAGCTCGTATAGGGCTTTAGGTTATCGGTATGACAGAAAGTGGGAATCTCGAAACCTGCCGCAATGGCTGCGTTGAGAATGGTGGTACCCGCTTCAACCTGAAGGGGTGTATCGTTAATGGTAATGCTTACTGTAGGCATTTTTGTAGTGCTCCCTATTGTTTTGTGGAAAACCCTATGAGGGCCTCGTTAGGCAACCCCTATAGCCGCGAATTTGCAGGTGTCTTTGCAGAGGCCACAGCGGGTACAGACGCGTGCATCAATGGAGTGGGCCTTTTTCTTTTCCCCGGAAATCGCCTTGACCGGACAGGTTCTGGCACAAGCCCCACAGCCGGTACAAGCATCCGGGAGTATACCGTAGGTGATGAGGGCCTTGCACACATGAGCGCGGCACTGCTTCTCGACGATGTGTTCCTGGTATTCCTCCATGAAGTACTTCAAGGTGGTAAGCACCGGATTTGGCGCAGTTTGCCCGAGGGCACATAGGGAGGCCTTCTTGATCGCCTCTGCCAGTTCCTGCAAACAGTCTAGGTCTTGTGTTTCGCCCCTGCCAGCGGTAATACGGTTGAGGATTTCCAGCATCCGTTTCGTTCCAATCCGGCAAAAGGTACATTTGCCGCAGCTTTCGTCCTGTACAAAGGCGAGGAAGTACTGAGCCACATCCACCATGCAGGTCTGCTCATCCATGACAATGAAGCCTCCAGAACCCATGATCGCCCCGGTGTCGGTAATCGACTTCACGTCTATGGGGGTGTCAAAGAGGCGCGCCGGGATACACCCCCCCGAAGGCCCGCCCATTTGAACCGCCTTAAGCGGCAAGCCCGTGGAGGAACCACCGCCGATATGTTCGACCAACTCCCGGATCCGCATACCTACGGGAATCTCCACGAGGCCTGGGCGTTTCACCTTGCCGGCCAGGGCGAATACCTTAGTCCCTATGGTGCCGTTGGACCGGTACTGATTAAATGCCTTCGGCCCTTTGCGTATGATGTAGGCAAGATTTTCAAAGGTTTCCACGTTGTTGATGTTCGTAGGGGATTCAAAGAGGCCGCAGACCGCGGGAAAGGGCGGTTTCAAGGTGGGCATACCTCGGCGGCCCATGACCGAGGCCATGAGCGCGGTTTCTTCACCGCAGACAAAGGCGCCTGCCCCTTCTTTTATCTCAAGATGGAAGCTAAAGTTCTTCCCCAGGATAGTATCCCCCAAGAACCCCTGCTGCTTCGCAGCTTCAATGGCAATCGTGAGGCGCTTGATGGCCAGGGGATACTCCGCACGACAGTAGATATAGCCCCGGTCCGCACCGGTGGCATACGCGGCAATCAACATGCCTTCCAGGAGGCCGTGGGGATCCCCTTCAATCGTGGCCCGATCCATGAAGGCTCCAGGGTCCCCTTCGTCCGCGTTACAGACCAGGTACTTGTGCCCCCCTACAGGAGCAGGGTTAGCCGCGAAAATCCCCCACTTCACCGCGGTGGGGAAGAATGCGCCCCCTCGTCCTGCCAGCCCTGATTCCTTCACTATATCGATAACCTGCTTTGGGGAATATTCGTCGAGGCACTGCTTAAAGGCTTGGTATCCGCCAAGGGCCAGATAGTCCTCTATCCTTTCCGGGTTAATCACCCCGCAGTTACGAAGCACGATCTTCACCTGCTTATCCAGATAGTCTTTGCCTTCCTGGGATTCCTGGACACGGCGCTCTTTCGGGAGCGTACCCGCTGCTAAGCCCTGCCAGATCTGGTCGGCAAAATCAGCGCTCACATAACCAAACAGCGTCCGCCCAGTATCCGTAACGAGCTCTACCAAGGGCTCTGCCCAACACATCCCGATACAGGAGCTAAAGTCCACATCCGCCAGGTCCGGGGGAACCACCGTACGCAGGTGTTCGTATAAAGCCTGCCCCCCGGCTGCGATACCACAGGACCCAAGGCCCACGATAAGTTTAGGCTTTACCACCGGTATACTCCTTTATAAGCGCCTTGATCGTAGAACTGGAAAGTTTGGCGTAAATTTTCTCCCCAATCATGAGTACCGGCGCAAGCGCGCAACAGCCCAAACAGGCCACTTTTTCAAAGGAAAAGCGCCCATCTTGGGTAGTCTCTCCTGCTTCTATGCCCAATTCCCGGGTAATAAGCGTGGAGATGAGGTCCGCTCCGGCAACATGACAGGCCGTACCATGACAGACCCGGATGACGTAGGTACCCTGGGCTTTGAAGCGGAACTGGGAATAGAAGGTGGCTACGCCAAAGAAATGGGAGAGGGCAATCCCCGTCTCCTTAGAAACTGCTTCCACGAGATCCCGGGGCAGGTAGGAATGCCGCCTTTGTATTTCTTGAAGCAAGGGAATGGTGTATTCCTGGCTTGAACCGATGGTACCGACAAGCTCCTTTGCCTCTGCTTGTACTACCGATGGAGTATTACAGACCATAAACCTCTCCTTGCGTGCGTAAAGGCACGCTTATATTAAAGAAGGAACTGAAAAAGCAGTTCCTTCTCGGAACCCTCTTGGGACCTAGGGCTACCATAGCCCGCGGTGCCAGGGACTCCTAAAAAGATGTGGATAACCAACAACGTTGTTGCGGATCGACATCAACCGTGATGAGGGATAGCCATCCCCTTTTTTGTCCTAATCATCCCTGGCTTCAGGCAAGGGGCGCTTCGCTTCCTCATCACCACCGCCCGTCACGGGCTTTAAACCCGCTGGCGAGAGCCACGCTGCCAATTCCTGCAGCCGGTCCGGTACGGGGTTGGCCAATACGAGCTTAAGTAGCACCCGGCGGTAGCGCTGTAATGCCTCGGTGTTGGTCTTGATGTTCATCCCAGGTCGAGGCGGGGTGGAACAGGCGAACTCCACGACTCCCTCCCGGGTTTCCACCATACACATCCGGCAGTGCCCATACACGGGCAGTTCCAGGTTATGACAGAAGGTAGGGAACTCTATCCCCACGGTTCGGATCAGGTCAAGGATACTTGCTTCCCCGTTAATGGCCACAGGCTTGCCGTCAATGATCATATATTCGCTGTTTTTCATGTTACGCTTCCTCCTTAACCGCGTCGAATCCACAGGTCTCGATACATGCCCGGCACTTAATACACCTGAGGCTATCGATCACATGGGGGGCTTTAGCCGTGCCCGTAATCGCCCCTATAGAACATGCCTTGGCGCATTTGCCACAGCCTTTACAGGCTTCCGTATCAATGAAAATCCGGGCAAGGTGCTTACAAGTTCCTGCAGGGCAGCGTTTATCCTGGATGTGGGCCTCGTATTCCCTGCGGAACTGCTTGATGGCGCTCACCACGGGATTGGGCGCGGTCTTCCCAAGACCGCAGAGGGCTGCCCCGGAAATGGTATCGGAGAGTTCCAGGAGTAACTCTATATCCCCATGCCGGCCCTTTCCCGCGACTATCCCTTCCAGAATCTCCAACATCCGCTTGGTTCCTTCCCGGCAGGGGATGCACTTACCGCAGGATTCTTTCTGGGTAAAGCTCATAAAAAAACGGGCGAGCTCCACCATGCAGGTCTTATCGTTTATAACCACCAAGCCCCCGCTCCCGATAATGGCATCGGCTTTTTTTAGGGAGTCAAAATCCAAGGGCAGATCCAGATCATCCTTTCCAAGACAGGCCCCAGAAGGCCCCCCTATCTGTACAGCCTTGAATTCCGCCTGATCCCGCAGTCCCCCGCCAATGTCAAAAATCACCTCCCGCAAGGTCATGCCCATAGGCACTTCAATGAGGCCCGTATTGGTGATATTCCCGGTTAGCGCAAAGGTCTTGGTCCCAGGACTAGTGGCGGGCCCAATACTCCGGTACCAGGATGCGCCCCGGGTGATGATGGAAGGGATGTTGGCAAAGGTCTCCACGTTGTTGAGCAGGGTGGGCTGCTCAAACAGCCCCTGGGCTACGGTACGAAAGCGCTTCACCCGAGGCATGCCGCGCCTTCCCGCCACAGAAGCGGTGAGCGCGCTGCCTTCGCCGCAGACAAAGGCTCCGGCCCCCCGGTATACCTCCAGGGCAAAGCTGAAATCCGTTCCCAAGATGTGCTGCCCCAAAAGGCCCAGTTCTGTTGCCTGGATGATGGCGGTCTGCAAGCGCCTTACCGCAATGGGGTATTCTGCCCGGACATAGATATACCCCCTGGAGGCGCCGACTACCTGCCCGGCAATGAGCATCCCTTCGATCACCCGATGGGGATCCCCCTCCATGACGCTCCGGTCCATGAAGGCTCCAGGGTCTCCTTCGTCGCCATTACAGACCACATACTTGGGTAGGGCCTTTTGCTGGTACACCTCCTGCCACTTGAGCCCGGTAGGAAATCCCGCGCCTCCCCTGCCCCGAAGTACAGACGCGGTAAGTTCCGCAATGACCTGTTCCGCAGTCATCTCAAAAAGTACCTGCTCCAGTGCCTGGTATCCACCGACGGCCAGGTATTCCTGGATAGATTCCGCATCAATGAGGCCGCAATGTTCCAGTACAATGCGGGTCTGCTTTTTATAAAAGGGAATCTCCTCCCGCCTCACGTAGGGCTGTTCATTGCAGTGGTACACCAAAGACTCGCAGATTTCCCCCTTGAGTATGGTCTTATCCACGATGGCTTCACAATCCTCAAGATGCACCTTGGTATAGAGGATGCCCTCACCTTCAATCAGGACCAGGGGGCCCATTTCGCAAAAGCCATGACAGCCGCTTTTCTTCACCCCGATGAGGCCCTGTTCAGGTTCTGCCTGTAATTCCACGGTATAGGGAAGTCCCTGTTCCTCCAGCAACTCAAGCAGCCGGGCATGGATCTTAAGGGAACCGCTGGAAACACAACCGGTCCCTGCACAGACTAGGATCTTCTTCTGTTCCTCGGCCAGGGCCTGTGCATACCTTTGCCGGGCTTTTTGTAGGGCCCCTCTATCCTGCAACACGACTCTGCTCCTCTCCGGCGGCCTGTACCTCTTCTCGGGCCTGTGCTTGTAAGGTCTTAAGGAGGGCCAATACTTTTTCTCTGGTCATCCCCGCATAGACCGTATCGTTCACCGACAGGACCGGGGCAAGAGCGCATGCGCCAAGACAAGAAACGCTTTCCACGGTAAAGCACAGATCCTCCGTGGTCTTCTGAACCTGGGAAAGCCCCAGTTCTTTTCTGAGGGTGTCCAGCAAGGGTCCGGAATTCCGCACATGACAGGCCGTACCGTCGCAGACTTTAATGATAAACCTGCCCTTAGGTTCCAGGGAAAAGTTTTCATAAAAGGTCGCCACTCCGTAGACCTGGGCTTGGCTTACATGCAACTTCTTGGCCATATACGGAAAGATTTCCGGCGGTAAATAACGGTACTTTTCTTGTACCCCTTGCAAGATGGGGAGAGTCGCGCTAGGCGTACACCCCCATAGGGCGATGATCTTATCAATGACCCCATAATCAATAGCCATGTAATTACCTCTCTTTGCTGTTTGTGATGGTTAAAAATAATGGACCTGCAGCTGTTTTCCCATTTTTCTCAGGCAGGTTTCCAATGCTTTAAACAGCCCTATTTTATCCCTATATCCACCGGGGACTTCCTCAAGACCGGTATCTTGATATCCGGGATTAACCGCGCTTCCCACATAAAAGGTGAGCTCTCCTCCTTCTTCAAAGAGAAGCCGAGCAATTTTGGAGGCCCCATCTTCCTTGCGGTTCCAGGGAGAACAGTTTACCGCGAGGTATTGCCGGGCGTATTCCAGCACCTGACCGATGGTGATAAGTCCTTCGGTTACCAGGTCAACCCCATCAATGGTGGCCATCGGGGGGACGCGGGGATCCAGGTGCCGAGGCAGGATGGTGTCAACCGGTTTGTGGAGAAATGCCCCCACCAGGAGCGAGGTGGTTCCCCCGCAGACAACATGTTTCCCTTGCTCGGAAAAAAAGCCATCCATCATAGCAGAGAGCTTTTTGGGATCTGACGGGGGGCCGACTAAGAAGTTGATTCGAGGTTTCACGGTACAGACAGGAGCCGCCTCAGCAGGGGCGGTTTTAGTAAGACGCGGATACACCATAGCATCCTCCTTAAAAAGGTATGAGGGACCGGAATGGATCCGGTTCCCTTGACTGAACACAGAGGAGGTATGTATTGAAGATGAGGCGCCTATGGGCCTATACTTACGTTACATGCAACACCCCGCCGGCAGCATAACTTCGTGGTGGAAGGGCCGCCGGTGGGGTTCCTCTTTTTACCATGCTTCAGATGAAGCGCTTACAGAGAGCAGAGCCTCCAGGGTTTTAACTCCGTTCAAAGCTGTCCGGGTTAGTGTTTCCGGACAGCTTTTGATAGAGACGAATGGAGGTCGTGTTCTACCATATCTAAGGTAGCATGGGCCAAAGCCCTTGAGAAATATAAATTTCGCATACTATTATGCCTGCACTCATATATAAAAGCTGTCCGGATTAACCTTTCCGGACAGCAATGATAGAAATGACGGAGAGGAAATGAGGTCATCTCTACCATAATTTAAGATAACATAAACCAAAAGCCTGGAGAAATATATATTTCGCATAGCCCTATTTCAAGGTGAATATGGGGTTCCTACAAAAATTGCCGAAAGGCCATTCTTGGATGCGTAGAGCCTGGTGGAAGGGCTGCGGCTTCATGTTTTGCCGTACCGTTTTTTCAAAGAAAGGGTGAAAAAGTCCGTACATTTCGTTTTCTGCAATGAGGTAGTTGATGATTTCTTTTTTAGTCCGGCTTAAATCTATCATCCTATCGTGCTTTCCCACTAGGTGTATGTGTATAAGGCGAATCAAAGTATCAACCGTACCGAACAGGCGAAGGCAAGGGCTTCAGTTTCCGCAGTGGTAAAATCGTTATACACCTGCCACTATTCCGGTATGTTTGTAGGATAGTCGTACTGGTTTTTAGGTATGGCCTTTACATAACCATGCTGTACCCAATACTTCATAAGGTCCGCTATGGCAACGAGTTTTTTCTTAATTGCCCTGCTATTGGTGTTTTGCAGATAAGATAATAGAGGATAACATCGGCTTCTTCCTTAGTCTTTAGACGGTTTTACCCTATCATACTTTCTAGATCACCTCCAGGAATTTAATCCTGATGAGCTGGTGTGGGAACCGGTAAAACATCATGGGGTAGGGAAACAGACCATTACCGGTCATTCACCATGCACGGCATTGGCTATCATGCCTGGATATCTCTTGCTCACCAGACTAAAAGGATTATCACTTTCTTCAAAAAAGCAGCGTTGCAGTATATCTGATATATGTAATGAGTTATGAAAAGATTAGCAATTGACGAAAATCCTGCTTTTTGTTTGGGATGCCCACATTGTTATAAGACAAGTATAAAAAGAGTAAAAACCAAATGGAAGAAATACATGATCTAATTGCACAACAGGATGGTGTAATTTTTGGAGGTCCTAGGTATTAGGTATCTGGATTATTTTGAGTATATTTGCTATAGTAATTGATGCAGGAGGAAAAAGATGAAAACAGGGGTGATTTATTTTTCTTATGAAGGGAATTGCAGGCTGATAGCGGAACAGATTAACGCTGTGGTCCATGGGGATATCCTGGCCCTGCAATTGGAAGAGGACAAACCACGGAAAGGACTGGCAAAATATGTCTGGGGGGGCCGTCAGGTAATACTGAATCAAAGACCGGCCCTCAAACCCTATACCTTTGATAGTACAGCCTATGATCTGCTCATCATCGGTACGCCGGTCTGGGCAGGATCCCCGACCCCTGCACTGGATACCTTTCTGGAGCAAACCCGGATCACCGGCAAGCAGGTGGCCCTTTTCTGTTGTTGTGCAGGCAGTAAAGGCAAAGTCTTTGATAAGCTGAAGAGAAGCCTTCCGGGAAATACCTTTGTGGGAGAAATGGTCTTTATTAACCCGGCGAAACAGGATACGGGGGCACTTGCCACTAGAATTCGCCTTTGGCTTGAAGAGCTTTCCGTTCAAGCGAATCCTTATACCAAAGAGGGTTCACTCCACTAGGAACACCCCGGCAGTGCAGATGAGCAGGATGTTTTCCCTATTTACATGTACCTGTCCTGTCATTTGCGTGATGAGCCGTCTTGGTTCGTGAACCTTGGGGTTAAGCGTTTATGGCGTGGCGATAAGCATAAACAGGGGATTGACCCGGCACTCGGCACGGAGGAGTGGGTCGAAGTCCCACTGGGGGCGTATTCGTTGGCACATAGGCATACTCCGCCGGTAGTCCAATTCCGCGTCCGTGTAAGGTGGTAGGAAGCGCATGGGCCAGGGATAGGTCAGCTCGGTAAGGATAGGGTAGGCCATTTCCTGAAACACCATTTCCACCGTGTACTCGTCCAGCGCCTGGCATCGACGTTACCCTCTGGACATCAGCGTCCTATGGCGGCTGTCGTTTATCCATCGGTTCATGTTGAAGATGACCGCGTCCGCGTTAAAGTCTGTGCCGCCGGAAAACTTTACCCCCTTGCGCAGGTGAAAGGTGTATGTTTTGTCGTCCGGCGCGATTTCCCAGCTTTTGGCAAGTTTGGGGATTATCTTTCCCTCTCCGTCGTCCTCCACAAAACCCTCGTAAATCATCTTGTACAAGAAGTGGGGTCCCGGTACGAGGCGGCATCCAGCTCGTCAATGCTCCCGTCGCGGTAGTTCAACAACACGATTTCCTTGCTTCCGGCTTCAGCCTCGTCCGCAGCCTTTTTCTTGCAGGCGCTCGCGGCTAGATCCGCGGCAAAACAAGGTGATTCTTTTTCTTCATTTTTCTCTCCTTAAAATAGTTTTATGTACAGTAATGACACCCGGCAAAATGCCGGTCATCTTTCTGTTCAAGTAGGGGACGCGCCGTTTGGCACGAAGGCTTTGTGTAAAGACAGCGGTTCTGAAATACGCAGCCCCGTTCCGGGATACGCATGTCCTCATTCACGCGGAACAGCACCAGGTTAGCCTTTCGTTTGCGGGGGTCGGCGGGCAAAGTTGCGGCAAGTAGCGCCTAGGTGTAAGGATGCAGAGTGCCTGAGTTGATGTTCGGCAGAATCTCCACAATGTTTCCCAGATACATCACCGCAATCCTGTCGCAGATGCGGTTTACCGCGTCAATGTCATGGGAAATAAACAGGTAGGTGAGTGCCATTTTTTGCGCCCCCGCATAACCTTGTAATCTTTGTGAAGTTTGAAATCCCGTAATAAAAAAACTGAAACATCCGGTACAGCGGCATCCGTGCCGCCGCTTCGTAAGTAAAAAACAAAATGCTATTTATAGTCTGTAGACTTATAGTCATCTGTAGCGGAAAATAGACCTTATGGATAATAAATTAAGCGCACTGTTGGGAACAATATCAAGAAATACCGTAAAATTCTTAACATTTCCCAAGAAGACTTGGCGGAGCGGGCAGGGCTTCACCGGACGTATATCGGCGGTATAGAACGTGGCGAGCGAAATATTACCCTTGATTCCTTGCAGGTAATTGCGGCTGCTCTCAATGTCGCCCCCGTTGTATTACTTGTGGAGGAAGATGATGTTCAATAAATATCGGGATGAGCAATTTTGCCGCTATTATAATGAAGCAAGAAAACATTTTGTAAATAATCCCGACTTATTAATCCCCGGATTCAACCGGCAAGTGCAACACCGCCACATTTGGCAAAAACTTCAGCGGGGGTTTTAAAACCCAAACACTTCATCGGTGTCGCGTTAATCTTGCTTACAACCTTATCTATCTTTTCCTGTGTCGTCAAGCGCCAATTGTACTTCGTCGGGAAATATCTTCGTAATATCTCGTTCCGGTTTTCTATGCTCCCTTTTTCCCAACTGTGGTAGGGTTTACAGAAATATGATGTTACCCCTAGTTCACTGTTCGTAAGTTCATGCAGAGCGTTTTCCAATCCGTTGTCATACGTGAGGGTTTTTCGCAATCCGGCCGGAAGGCCCGAAAGCGCTAGGGCCACCGCCTCGTGCATGGCCGATGCCGTTTTATCTTTCATCAGGATGACTATGAAAAACCGGGTTTTCCGCTCAACCAGTACCGCCACACACGCCTTGCTTTCACGGGAAAGGACGGTGTCAACTTCCCAGTGACCGGCCACAGTCCTCAGATCGACCTGGGGCGGGCGTTCGGTTATGTCGACACGGT
>JAITJS010000083.1 GCA_031278815.1 Treponema sp. | reverse complement strand
ACGAACAAACGGATACGGCCGGAGAGCTGGGGCAGCGTTAACGAGTTGGTAAAAGCGATAAAGGAATATATTAAACCCTGGAATAAGGACAGCAAACCCTTTACGTGGACAAAATCAGCTGGTGAAATCATCGGAAGCATAAAGAAAGCAAAAGATGCTTATTCAAATTGATTTGGACAGAACACTAGTGCGAAAGTTATCTCATCACCAGAAGCTAAATATACTTTTGCGTTATTATGAACTGGTATGTACAAATTTTTATCATTGAAGGATAGCTTTGCCTCCGCATAGTTCATCCCAACTCGTAATGTTGACGCCTCGATATCCACATCACCGAAATCACTCGATATAAAATTGGTGAGAAAACTCTGGGCATCGGTGATATGTGATATATTTTCAATAACACCGAACGTGAAAGATTTGTCCACATGCTCCACTTTTACAATATCAAAGGCATGAAGCTTAAAATCTGAATTTGTCAAAAAATAAAACATATCCATCGTCGTAGGATTTCTTTCAGTCGCAAGAACACGTCCAATAAGCTTACTCATACAATCCTCCTAAAATAAATGCAAAAAACTTTCATTGCTGAGATAGCGAGATTTTACAAATGATTCTGTTAAATAAACTGGATAGATATGATTTGCCCAACGAAGATCAGACCCATAGCAAGTAGGATTTCGCTCATTAATAAGGTTGGCACTCAATCTGTCTACAACATCGCTGGACATTCCTTTAACATCTGTCTCTTCATCATCAACTAATATTTTTTCAACTTTCAAAATTCCATCAAAAGGAGTACGAGTTTGTTTTTGTTCCCGTAAACGAATGTACCAAACAGCAAACTTTATATCCCCCAGAAACTCAGAATTTTCATAACAGGCGACAGGTGTACGATGATAAAGAGGCAAATCGGCTATAAATCCAGGATTAGGTTTACCTCTTATATCAACACAAACCTCAGGATTGAAGTTTTTAGACGCACCAATAACCCAATTATAATTTTTCTTGAATGTTTGATATTTCTTCTTGTCTGTTTTATCCTCATGTGAAGGCCGATACTCAAGTGAACCATCCTTGACCAAATAGTTATTAAAATCAAGTTTTCCTTCTCGAATAAGTTCTGCAACTAATTCTTTTTCGAGTTCGCTCATTCTGTCTTGAACACAAGCTGTTGCGCGATCTTCGAGTTTTGTCTCATCGTTTTTTGCTGTTTTGTAGGGGATAATTGCGGAAAAATTTACTTTCAACTTTTGTAATTCATCTGTATCATTGATTTTTCTTACGGTTGCTGGGAAAAACCCAGGTTTGCGATCAGCATTAGCTATATCAGGGAGAGATAAAACTATTTCAGATTTAAATATTGCAACATGCATCCGCTTTTCTGTACGTTTACAGCAACCAACTCCAATTTGACCAGCAATTACCGGATAAATTCTATTACGACCACCAGATTGTTGATAGGCAATATCATCAACTTTAAATACTCTACGGGAACCATCCAGAAAAAATGATAAAATCTGATCCTCTTGCGATATAAGCTGCTTGCAAAGTTTACGAAGATCAATATAACTTTTATGAGAAACAGTTTCTGCCGTTTTTTCCCACTGTATCATTCTATCGTCTTCGTAATCCACAGAGGGGCGATCTGCATCGTCAAGACTGTATTTATAGGCCTTATAGCTTTTCCCTTCAGTTACTTCCTCAATAATATTCATTACCCTTGACATGATACGAGTAGAATAACACCAAAAAGAGGGTTGGACAAGACGGCAAGGCAGCAAACTAAGACAATTTGAAGCGAAAAACAGGAGAGAAGGAGGATAATTTCAGATATATCCTGGCTTGACCTATTTACTTTAAGTAGCCTATGGAGCTGGAGACCTTTTTAAGGTAAAACCCATGTCTTTTGGACGATTTCAAATAGATTTCCGCCAAACCATGACCTTTTGTATGTCCCTTTGGGATGGATAGCACTATCCCCGAGCTCAATGCCGTGCTGGACCTGGCCTAGCCTAGCCTTTTCATAGTATTGGCAGCTCCCCTTACCCTAGTTGCTTCCGGTACCCCTCCATATACGGGGCTAGGTATTCCCGTTTTTCCCCGGGCCAGGACTCGTAAAAGACCCCTCCCAACGTAAAGCAGGCAAAGCCACCGGCGACTATAGCCGGGATGCAGGCTTCCCGGAGGTCCAGGGTCCCTCTGGGCGCTGAGGCCATCTGTTCTGCTATAGCCGCCAGGATCCCTCCGGCAAAATTGTCCCCGCAGCCGGTGGTGTCTCCCCGCAGTTCAGAACGCCGGGAGCGGGCTTGGTTTATCCCGGCACAAACCGGTAAACTGCTCAGTTCCTGAGGGGCGAAGATGCCTTTCCCCGCGGCAAACCATACTGGCTGTGCCCCTTGGGTAAGGATCACCGCCCCGGTTCCTTGAGCAAGAAACCATGCGGCCGCAGCTTCAATGGTAGGACAGCCCGCGGTTTTTGTGGCTTCATCCCGATCGGCAATAAGCACGTCAATAGCAGGATACGCGTCATCCAAAAGGCCAAGCTTCCACTTTTGTCCTGGAAATTCCCGCTCACTCCGGTAGTCATAGACCAGATTGACCACCGTAACCGCGTCGTTTTTTCGGGCTTTCTTGAGCAGTTCCGTTAAACCCTCATGCAGTGGGGGAAGCAGGGCGGTTCCGCCAAAGGCGATAATATGGGCATCAAAGAAAGGGGCATCCAGTTCTTCGGGGTATACCAGGCTGGCTATGCCTGGTAAGTGGATGAAGGTCCGTTCCCCATGCCCCCCATCATACTGGGGATCTGAGAGTACATCGGTCCGGGCCGTAAGTCCCTCCTTGACCAGGAGTTGAGACCCATCAAAGGGAAGCCGGGCCAGGGCCTGCTCAAGGAGATATCCCGTTTCATCGCTACCCCGGGACCCGAAAAAACGCACCCTATGGGATTGCCCTTGAAACATTTGGGCAACATGGGCGAGGGATACCACCGAAGGCCCTCCGAGATTGTAGGATACCGCAGGGATCCCACCGCTTATCTCGGTAAGGACCCGAACATAGGGCTGAGCGATATATGCTTCCAGATCTTCTGCAAAGACCAGCCTGCCAGGACTGAGGCCCCGATCCCCTTTGGCACGGGACCGGGCAGCGTTGAAGGAGGGGCTCGTAAAATCCACAGGGGCATATAAGAAATCGATCAGGCAGCAGCCGGTTCCATGGATGATCATACCTGATGCTGTTTCCCGGCAATTTCGTCTATATGGACTTTCCATACCCCGGTTCGAGGGAGCATCTGGGCTATGGCCGTATCAAAACCAGCCATAGCCCCTGGGGTATACCGTAGACAGAGCAGCCGCAGGGCGTGGATTTTTTCATCATCCCCGGATACGGCTTCCACCGTACCAAAGACCACGGCAGAGGCATATTCCATGGCGAACCTACCTTCCGGTATACGGGTCTCCCCTACACAACAAAGACATACCCGATTCCGGGCTCGTATATTGTCGATTTTCCGGCCTTCCTGGGCGCTGTGGAAATACAGCCATTCCCCCTCCCGTATGATGGCAAGAGGAATGCAGTAAGGACTTCCATCCTCATTGACCGTTGCTAGAACCGCGTAAACACACCGGTCAATCACCGCCTCTGCAAAATCCCGGGACATTTCCCGATCTTTTCTCCGCATACCAAGACTCCTCCATACTCCACAACTCAGGGGGCTCCTATTCTGTGGTTCTTTTTCTAGTATACCGGCTTCTGCTCAGAAAAAACTATACCATACTTGACAGCAAGGATTAAATGAGTAGTACTATTAAGCTATTATATAAAACCCTAGATTATGTAAGGAGAACCCATGAAAGAGCAGCGAGTTAAAGGATGGTGGTTTATCCGGCTGGCTTTGACCATAGTCGGCAAAAAGGGTATTGGGGAGCTTACCAAAGCTTCAAAAAATGCCCTCAAGTCACAGGAAGAAACCTTGCGGAGTTTCCTTTCGGTCGCCCAAGAAACCGTGTATGGGAAAGAACATCATTTTCAGGATATACTGAAGGCTAAAAGCCCCGAAGCGTTATTTACCCAGTACCGGAAGTGGGTCCCCATCAATGATTACGAGGACCTGCGGCCCTATATTGAACGGCATAAACAAGGAGAACCGGACGTTTTATTTCCCGGGAAGCCCAAAATGTATGCTATCACCAGCGGTACCACTCAAGCACCTAAGTGGATTCCTATTACCGAACGATACTATCAGGAAGTCTACAAAGTGATGAACCAACTGTGGTTTTACGGGCTTATTATGAATAAACCCAAGGTGTTTTACGGTAAAACTCTTTCTATCGTGGGTAAAGCCATAGAAGGGGCTGCCCCGGACGGTACGGTCTACGGTTCCATTTCTGGGATTTCCCAGCGGGATATTCCGAAATTCATGGAGGTTCTGCACCCCTCCCCGGCGGATGTATTCCATATTGCTGATTACAAGGCCCGGTATTATGCGATTATGCGGATGGCTATTGAACAGGACATTACCCTGATCATCACCGCCAATCCTAGTACCTTGATTGAAATGCAGAACAATGCCAACGAATTCTACGATGAATATGTCCAGGATATTGAAAAGGGTACCTTGAGCCACCGTCTTTCTATCCTTGATGAAATTCGTGCTTCTCTGGAAAAGCGCTTAAAACCCAATCCTGAGCGAGCAGCGGAATTACGGGCCTTAAAGGCCCAATATGGACGAGTCTTGCCTAAGCACTATTGGCCCCACATGCAGGTGGTAAACGTCTGGTTTTGTGGTAATACCAAGATTTTTTTTGAGAAAGTCAAAAATTCCTTTCCGGAAACCTGTGTTTTTCATGAAATGGGCTATTTTGCCACTGAATGCCGGCCCGGGATTGTGCTTAAAAGCAATGCTCCGGACACGGTGATTTTCGGACATAAGGTGTTCTTTGAATTTATCCATGAATCAGAACTGGAAAGCGAAGACCCCCATATCTACCGAATGGATGAGGTTGAGAAAGGGGAACGGTACTGCATGATTGTTACCACATCCGCAGGGCTCTACCGGTACAATATGAATGACCTAGTGGAGATTACCGGGTTTTTGCATGAGTTTCCTACCCTGAAGCTCATCCAAAAAATAAACGGTACGGTAAACATCACCGGTGAGAAACTCCATGAACGGCAGTTTGTTGAAGCCGTGCATGCGGCGGAACAAAAAACGGGCAATCGGGTTGCCTTCTTTATCGGTTTTGCCGATACCTCTAGGGTGCGGTACCGGTTCTATTACGAGTTTGTCAATGCTGATATAAACCAGGAGAAAGCGGAAAACTTTACCCAGGTCTTAGACGGTTACCTAAAACAATACAACATTGAATACGAGGCAAAACGTTCCTCCAACCGTTTACAAGCACCGGAAACCGCGGTGTTAGTTAAAGAGTCCTTTGAAAAGTTTAAATCCACCTGCATTGAGCAGGGCTACCGGGATGGTCAATTCAAGGTGAACCTTTTGATGCAGGATGAAAAACGGCATGCCATGTTCAAGAAATTGGTGAAGTGAAGGTCGGGTATACCCAGGGCTGTTGTAATTAAAACGGGATGGAAGGCCCGGTGGTAAGTCTCTTAAAAGCGGCCCAGGGTTTTATTTTTGATCTGGATGGGACCTTGTATGATATCCAAGGATTCGCCTGGAGGCTCCTTCGGATGAATCCTTGGGATGTTTTTCTTATAGGAGCCGAGCGCAGGACCCATAAAAGCCTAGTCGGTGCTGATTACGGGTCCCCTGAAGCCTATTACCAGGAAGTTTTCTCCCGCATGTCCCGGATGACCAGGAAAGCCCCGCAGTGGCTACGAAGTTGGTATACCGACCGTTATATGCCTCGGATGTGTCGAGTGTTGCAGAATCATTACCATCCCCGGCCCAGGACCACAGAACTATTGGTAGGTCTTGCGCAAGCCTCCTTTCCTTTTGCGGTGTATTCGGATTATCCTGCAGGGGCAGCACGTTTAGCTGCCCTGGGTGTAGACCCGGGGGTATGCTCCGGTGCCATCTACGGGCCGGAGCATTTCGGTGCGCAGAAACCTGCGGCCCGACCCTTTGTGGCCATTGCCAAGGACTTGGGGGTGGACCTGAAGCGTATGGTGGTGGTAGGAGACCGGGATGATACGGATGGTGCTGGAGCAGTCCTTGCGGGCATGGGGTATCTCCCCATTATGACAGAAGGAGCCTGGGAAACCTTTACGTTCCGGTATTTGGAAAGGCTGAGATCCTTTTCCCGCTAGGCTGCCATATTCACAGGGTACCCGGACTGTTTTATACTAGCCGTACTATGAATCCGTTGTTTTATACCTATGGTGATGATGCCCCTATCGCAGCGCCAGCTACTCCCTTGGCTGAATGTGCTCTGGCCATCATCAGGATCTCTGGAAAAGACGCCATACCCTTGGTGGCTTCGGTTTTTTCCCGTCCCCGTAAGCTCCTGGAG
The DNA here is from genome assembly GCA_031278815.1 of Treponema sp. Classification (GTDB taxonomy): domain Bacteria; phylum Spirochaetota; class Spirochaetia; order Treponematales; family Breznakiellaceae; genus JAIRLU01. The sequence continues at coordinate 47,516 of JAITJS010000083.1, read as the reverse complement.
GCACCGGGAAATACCGTGGTGTATGGCTGGATCCTGGACGAAAACGAGAAAATCGATGAAGTTTTGGTTTCGGTATACCGAGGTCCCCGCAGTTACACTGGTGAGGATGGCGCGGATATTTCCTGTCACGGAGGTATTGCCACGGTACGGGGGGTGATGCGGGTACTCCATAGGGCAGGGTTCCGGGATAGTCTACCGGGAGAATTCACTTTCCGGGCGTTTATGCAGGGGAAACTGGACCTTACCCGGGCGGAATCGGTGATGGAACTGGTTTCTGCTAAGACCGATCAGGCAAGAAGTCATGCGGTGAACCGGCTTGCCGGCAGCCTGGAACAGGAAGTCCGAGGTATCAAGGACCAGTTAGTGCAGGTCCTAGCAGGAACGGAAATTTTTTTGGACTATTCCGAGGATGAGTTTAGGGGAAATCCCGGAACGCTTGATGATGAAGCAGCCGGCAGATTGCCGGATCGCGCCCTAGCAGAAGAAGTGCTTGCCCGGCTTCGGGTGCTGGCCGGGTCTTACCGGATGGAGCGACTGTATCACGAGGGAGCTTTGGTGGTCATTGCCGGGCGGCCTAATGCGGGGAAATCCAGTCTCTTCAACCGGCTCCTCAAAGAGGAACGGTCCATTGTTACGGACATACCCGGTACTACCCGGGACTGGATAGAAGGGTGGATTTCCATTGAGGGGATACCTATCCGACTGGTGGATACTGCGGGGATCCGTGAGGATGCAGTAGGGGGAATGCTAGAAAAGCTGGGCATGGAACGGAGCCGGGCGCTGCTTAGAGATGCGGATCTGGTGCTCTATATGGTAGATGCTACTTGCAGCGCAGATACAAGAGATGAGGAGAGCGTGAGGTTTTTTTCTGCATTGCTCTGGGAAGATCCGAAGCGTATCCTTCCGGTGAAAAACAAGCTTGATCTATGCCCCCCTGGAACCATGACGGAAGAGGAAAGTTTTTTTTTCCAGTACGCTCCTTTCCAGGGTATCAGTGCCAAAACCGGCTGGGGTATAGCGGAACTAGCAGTTGCCATAGCAGGGCGTTTGACTCGTGAGCGAGGGGGAGCGGAAGCACGGCGAAGCTCATCAGGGATAGGTACAGAACGACAGAAAGGGCTTATCCATGGAGCCATACAAAGTTTAGAAGATGCGCTGACATTGGCGGACCAGGGAGAACCCTTGGATCTTATCGCGCCGCTCCTCAGGGAAGGGGTACAAGCCTTGGGAACGATCACCGGGGAGGTGTCTACTGCGGATATGCTGGAAGTGATGTTCAGCCGTTTCTGTGTAGGCAAGTAGCAAACCCTCAGGAAGCAGCTACAGGATGGGGGACCTACAGGAGACGAGGCTTGGGGTGGACCATCTCGTGCCCCTTGCCGGTGCCATATCTTGCATTTTTTATGCGCTTGATATAGCATAAAAAACAAGCTAAAAGCTGAAGTTATAAGTACTTGCGTTTTAGAAAAACCATGATGCGGATCCTGGTTAAAAACGACAAGGTCCTTAGATTCTTTTACTATGCCAAGGAGTTATTGTGGCTAAAGAAGAAGCGATTGAAGTAGAAGGAATAGTCCGGGATGCTCTCCCGAATACCATGTTTAGGGTCGAGCTTGACAATCAAAATGGACACCTGATACTTGCTCATCTTTCTGGTAAGATGCGTAAACATTATATCCGTATCGTACCCGGTGATCGGGTACGGATTGCCCTTTCCCCTTATGATTTAAACCGGGGTCGTATTATTTACCGGGAACGATAGGTACCGCCTAGGTGGATCCCTGAGTTCTCAGGCAGTGGCACATTCCCGGTTTCAGTTTAATGTCTTGTAAGACCTTCCTTTAGGGTGTTTCTCCAAATGAAAATCTATAGAGCCGTTCCAAGATATTTTTGATCTTGTCTGCATAGGAGGGATCCATAGCCCAGGTTCCCGCAAGCCCTTCAATCTCCGGAGATGAACCATACCGGACCCAGCGGTACCGGGGATCTACCAATTCCTGTTTGAGCGGGGCCTCGGTGGCGTAGCCCTTGAGATGCTGGATTTGGGCCCGGACACCGGTTTTTGGATCAGGGAACCACTCCCCCGGCTGTCCAGGTCCCATTGAGCCAAGACCGCAGAAGTTGTTCATATCAGGAGTTACCAAGTTTCCATACCGGAGGAATCCGGTTTCCAAGCACATCTGGGCAAAGGCCACGTCATGATTTACCCCTTCAATTCCCGCTTCTTCCACATAGATCGCCGCTAAGTTCTTTACAAAAGACTCCTCAGCTTCGGGATTAGAAGCAAGTAAAAACAAAGCCAACTTTTCCGGGGCTGTACGACCTTGTCCCATGATATATTCAGGAACCGCAGGTATGGGAGGAGGACGTTCTGGACCATTTTTTTGAGGAATTGCTGAAACCAAAGATGCGGGAACAGCATTTTCTGGGGTCTCAAACCCGGGGTTGGTAGCACAGGAAAAGCATATCCCTGCTACTAGAATACATAAAAACCAAATACTATGTTGCATAGTTTTTATATCGGCTTAATTTTTGTATTTTTCTCATACCTTACCTTGCCTTTTGGGAACACTTGGGATTTTACTAAAATGTACGATGGGCTTGGGTTGCATTAAATTCTCCCTAAAGCTTTTTTTGACAATATCCGATATTAATAATGAAATCAGACTAGAACTATGGGAGTTTTGGGCCTTTTCATGGTTTAGTAGGTTGAGGTATCTTCATTCTTCTAAGGAGGTTGAGGATTTCAAAAAACATGCTTTTTGTTACGAACAATAATGTAGACGGCATGGATGCCGCGGCGTTGAAATGTCTATTTAAGGATAACTATACGCCGAAAAAGCCAAAGGAGTGACAGTATGATCATTAATCACAACATAAGTGCTATGTTTGCCGATAGATCCCTTAAATCCACTCAGACAACTCTTGAAAAGAACATTGAGAAATTGTCCAGTGGTTTGCGGATCAACCGATCCGGGGATGATCCTTCGGGCCTTGCAGTTTCCGAAAAGTTGCGGAGTCAAATTCGGGGCTTGAGCATGGCATCTGCCAATGCCCAGAACGGGATTTCGTTTATTCAGACCACTGAGGGGTACCTTCAAGAAACTCAGGATATTTTACAGCGGATTCGTGAGTTGGCAGTACAGTCTTCTAACGGAATTTATACTGAAGAAGATCGGACGTATATTCAGATCGAAGTATCGGCCCTTATCGACGAATTGGATCGGGTTGCTTCCCATGCTCAATTCAACGGGATGAACCTGCTTACCGGTCGGTTTGCCCGGCAAGGGGGTGAAAATGTGGTTACCGCTTCGCTGTGGCTCCACATCGGGGCGAACATGGATCAGCGGGAACAGGTGTTTATCAGTACCATGACCGCCAAAGCCTTAGGGGTTCGAAATGTGGGAGACGATAGCCTGTTGAGCCTTGGGGATCCGGATAGCGCCAATCGGGCATTAGGAACCCTTGACGAAGCCCTCAAACAGGTCAGTAAACAACGGGCAGATCTGGGAGCGTACCAGAATCGCTTGGAACAGGCAATCCGAGGCATTGATATAGGAGCGGAAAACCTGCAAGCCTCTGAATCCCGTATCCGGGATGCCAACATGGCGACTGAAATGGTCTCCTTTACCAAGAATCAGATTATTAGCCAGGCTGGGACGGCTATGTTGGCTCAGGCTAATCAGCGAAGCCAGGGTATTCTCCAGTTGTTGCAGCAATAAGTTCGGTTTATTGAGACAACCCTTGAGGGTAGTATACCTAAGACCCTCAAAAAGACGCCGTTCCCGATGCAAGGGAACGGTTTTTTTATTTCTATTATGTACCCTTTCAGTAGATACTTGATTTATCCGTGAATCTATTGGCACCCATAAAAATATATGCTATATTTATAGAGGTATTTTCAAGATGTCAGAATTTGAAAAAACCGCCATTATCATTATGTATCGGAGGATCAATGACATGTTCAAAAAATCGGTATTAGCTATGGTGCTAATCGGTGCAGTCGGAACGGTTTTTGCAGGGACCTATGATGTGGTCAATCGTGAAGAAGCCGTGTTCGTGCTTGACGGTGTTGCGGATGAGCGGGTGTGGGATCGAGTACCGGCTATCGGTACCTTTGTGCTCCCTTGGGAAGAAGATGTGGCTCCTGCTACGGTATTCAAGGCCTATCATGATGCAGATAACTTTTATTTCTCCTTTGTCCTTGAAGACGAGGATATTGTGTCTGCAGAAGAAGTGGACGATGAAGAAGGGGTTGACAGCTTAGATGCGGTTCACCTGTTCTTTGCTGCCCATCAGATAGACCGGCCGGTTGAGGGTGAACTTCCTCCATACTATGTGGTCTCCGTTGATGCATTGGGGCATGTTCATGATTATTCGTTGGTCTATTATCTGCGGGATCAGGATAATGACTGGACATTCACGGACCAACAAGTAGTGGGGAGAATTTTTGACAACCGCTATTCAGTAGAGGGGGTAATCCCCCTGGAATCATTCCGTGAAGTGGGCCTGCTCAATGAGGACAACGAGACCCTGTTTCTGGTAGGGGTTTTCCGTACTGATTGGAGCACTGATGGCGAAGAGCCCCGGTGGATATCATGGATTGATAATCTCGCATCGGTAAGCGAAACCCCGGATGTACACCTTGCCGCATCTTTTGGCCGGTTTAGACTGGCTCCCTGAGTAAGCCTGCATGAAGCAAGGGTGAAGCGGCAGGGGGAACGCCCCAATGTTCAAACTTGCTTCATGTGAAGCGCATCAAACTATGTGCTGATTTGTCCCTTTGTTGATTAATGAGCCTCTATTGGCGGGTATCAAGAATGCCGATATTGGTAAGGTATGAATGCCTTGGCAGTATTATATGGGGGCAGCCTTACCGAGGCGGCCTATGAGCAGGTCTTTTCAGGAAAGAGCGCCCTTGCCCTTGCGCTGGAACGGGTGGCTGCGTTCCCGGATACTCGTAAGATTCTTCTATTAATAACACAAACAACGCCGATCCGACAACTTGATGGAGTGCAAGGCATTGAGCTTATTCGGTCCGTGGAATGGACAAAAAAACAAGTGCTCGATACGATCGCCAGGGAATCCGCAGGATTTGATCTCACCTATTTTGCCTGGGTTGATTGTCCTTTCTTAGATCCGGAGCTTGCCAAGGCTATAGCAGAACGGCACCTCCGGTATGTTGCGGAATATTCGTATACCGATGGCTGGCCCTACGGACTTTCCCCGGAAATTCTGGCTCCCGGTATGGGGGGGATTCTCTCAAAAATCACGGGAGATGCGGATGGTCCGGTAGAGCGGGATATGCTGTTTTCAGTTATACAAAAAGATATCAATGCCTTTGATATTGAAACGATCCTTTCACCAGTGGATCTCCGCTGCCACCGTTTGAGCCTTACTGCAGATTCTAAGCGGAACCTTCTCCTATTGACCCGGTTTGCGGAAGCAGGCTTTTCCCGGGCCCAGGATGCACAAACCCTCATTGCTGAAAAACCAGAGCTCCTGCGGACCCTTCCTAATTTCTTTAGTATTCAGGTTGCAGGTCCCTGTCTTCAGTCCTGTACCCTCTGTCCCTACCCTCGATTCCATGGTTCAGGGGATCTTACCCAAAGAACCGACTTCCTGGAGGAAGACTGTTTTGAAGATATCCTTGCCCGTATCATCACCTTTGCCGGGGATGGGGTGATCGATCTTTCCCTTTGGGGGGAACTAAGCCTTCATCCGAAAAAGATGGAACTTATCCAGATGGTACTCTCCCGGCCTGAGCTTTCCCTCATTATCGAGAGCTCTGGTCTTGGTTGGAAAATCGATGAACTGGAACAGGCCGCGGCAGAAGCCCAAAAAGCCTTGCCGCGGCGTAATAGCATGGCGCCCCTCTCCTGGATACTAGCGCTGGATACTCAGGATCCGGCCCGGTACCGTGAAATTCGGGGTCTTGGCTATGCCGAGGCCTTGGCAAGCGCCAAAACCCTGACACGGTTGTTTCCCCGCGATGCCTATGTACAAGCAGTCAGAGTCAAAGGGTTTGAAGATGATATTGAACAATTCTATCGATCCTGGAAAGAAGCAGGAGCCCCTATCATTATCCAAAAATACGATCATTTTTGCGGGTCTCTTCCTGCATTGGGGGCAACGGATCTTTCTCCGGTAAAACGCCAGCCCTGCTGGCACCTCCTACGGGATATGGTGATCCTGCTTGATGGAACCGTTCCCTGTTGTAGGGAAGATCTCGGGGCTTTGACCGGAGGATCCGAAAAAAGGATAGGGGGAAATGTTTTTTCTGATCCCCTGGAAACCATCTGGGCTCGGGGTGCGGCGCTCTACCAAGAACAGTGCATGTCGGCTTATACGGGAATATGCGCGGGGTGTGATGAATACTATACCTACAACTTTTAACGATACTCTGCCTTCATATACTGCTGTGGGGGGTACTGAACGGGGAGCTTCTACCGGGCTTTCCGCGGTCCTTCTGGGTAGAGGAGGAGGCCGATATCCCCGGCGTACCCGTTTTCAAGAACTGGAAAAGAGTGGGTTTGATTATATCATCTCCATGGAAGGCCCCCAGGAACGGTACGATGTGGAAGAACTCTCGGGGCTTTTCCCCCAGGTTCGGTTTATTTTATTGAAGGAAGCAGTAAGCCTTGGTGAACAGATCAACCTGGCGGCATCGGAACTATCCAGCCCCCTCTTTTTTGTATTGCGGAATGATCTGAGGATCCTCCATAGCGGCGGGGCTTCTAGGATGGAAGAGCGGCTTCGGTTGGGTAAGGAAGAACTGTACAAAGGAGAGGGGCAAAAAAGTCTGTATAAACGACTTTGTACGGTTCCCTTGATTCAAAATTCCCATTTTGAAACCCTGCCCACCCTCATTGCACCGGCGGTGTTTCGCTCCACGGTCAAACCCCTCTTCTTTGCCCCCGCTAAAGAGGGACAGCCCTCCCTTTATCCCTTTGATGGCGTCGGTATCTATGACCGGACCCGGTTTATCCGGCTGGGGGGCTTTGACAGTACCTTAAAGAGTACCCATTGGCAACTGATGGATTTCGGGTTCCGGGCCTATCTGTGGGGAGAGCAAATCGGTGCCACTCAACTGATCCGCCTCTCCTATGACGGAGAAACCCCTCCTGAGGATAGTACGGCAGATGAAAGTTATCGGCGTTTTTATCTCAAGAATTTGGCGCCGATTTTCCGAGGGGATTCCGCCTTGATTCCGCTTCGGTATTTCCCCCGGTATTTTTGGCGGAGTGGCAGGACCCTCTTGGCTGCATGGGATGATTTTTCCCAGGGCCGCCACTGGGTAAAGACGAACCGTTACCGGTTCCGTAGTGATGCACGGGCCATAACCGAGCTTTGGGAGGATATGAGCGAACTCTCAGCGGATCATACCCGGGTAGAAGAAGGAAAAACAGAAAGTCCGGGAATGGAGGTGCTCAGGTTTGAACATCCAAAAGGTGAACCGGAACGTATTGAAGGTTCAGGGTCTTTGGAATGACGACTGCGGTAATAGTACAGGCGCGGCTTGATTCGACCCGCCTTCCGGGAAAATCCCTCCTCCCTCTAGGGGGGAAGCCCCTGGTCCTCCGGGTCATGGAGGCCCTCAAGGGGGTATGGTGCGATCGGTATGTGCTTGCCTGTCCCCATGACTGTGTGGGATCCTTTGGCCTCTTGGCAGAACAGGCCGGCTTTGATCTGGTAGCAGGATCAAAGGAAGATGTGTTAAGCCGGTATAGCCTAGCAGTACGCCGCTTCGGAATAGACCGCCTTATCCGAGCCACTGGGGACAATCCCTTTGTGTTTGTAGATGCGGCGAATACCCTTAACCAAGAGGCCCGTGCTCGTAATGCTGATTATGCCGGTTACAGCGGGCTGCCTTACGGTGCAGGGGTGGAATCGGTGGCTGCAGAAGCCCTGCTTCGGGCTGAGCAGGATGCTGCTCAGCCGGCTGAACGGGAACATGTGTGTCCCTATTTGTATACCCATCCTGACGTGTTCCTGCTCCACCGGCCCTTGGCCCCCTTGGTATGGCAGGCTCCCTCCTTGCGGATAAGCCTGGATACCCCGGAAGATTACCGACGAGCGCAGATATTGTTCGAGACTCTGGCAGCGTCTCAAGGGGATCGTTTCCATGGAGAGACCATCATCACCACATACCGCAGTATCTTCACGCCTTTAGCAGGTAAACTACCATGATGCCTGGTCCCCTTCTGGTGGTTTCCACCTTTGAAAAAGGCCGCGGGGGAGGGCACTTAGTCCGTTCCCTCGTTCTGGTTCGAGCCCTCCGTTCCCTGAAGCGGGAAGCTTATCTTCATATTCCCGATCTGAAATCCCGGGATGTCCATAGGTTTTTGCTTATGACCCACGAAGAACCGATTGAAGCGTCCTGGCTTATAGAGGACAGGGAAAGTATTGAGCATCGGATCTGGGCATGTATTATCTTGGATCGTTTCAGTACTGGTTCTGAAGAATTCGCCCAATGGGCGGCTTTGGGTCCCCTGATCGGTATTGATGAGGGAGGCCCTAAGCGGAATAGCTGTGATTTTCTCATTGATCTGCTTCCTGGTCCTCCGGGTCAGATTCCTCCTAATATCCTCGCCCCAAGCCTCCTTCCACTGCCGAAAAACCGACGGGCTTCCTTTACAGTGCCGCGGAAACAGGTCATAAATATCCTGGTAAGTTTCGGTGCTGAAGATCCTGGAGGCCTTACCCTTCCGGCATGCCTGGCCCTGAGGGTACCCGGACAAGCAACGGTTACTGCGCTGTTCGGCAGGCTCAACCAGACCGGAACGAAGGAACCCACCAGGGCAACCCTGGTGGCCGCAGGAATCCAGGTGGTGGAGGGCATGGCGGAACTTCGGGAGCAGCTTGCCTCCTATGATCTGGTGGTTACCCATTTTGGCCTCACCGCCTTTGAATGCCTTGCTGCTCGGGTACCGGTGCTGCTCTTATCCCCCAGCGCGTATCACGAAAAACTGGGGGTACATGCAGGGTTCATATCTGGGGGCAGGGGGGAAAAGGGAGCGCACCGCTTACGAAGCATCCTGTATACCCAGGCCCCCCAGAACCGGAAGTCTCTCGTCCTCAATGATGAAGCCCTTAAGTCCTTGGAGGATCGCTGCGAGGGTATCCGGGCGCGTTATGGGCTTAATCTCCCGGGAACGTTTGCACCGGGAGATGCCCCATCCCCCCAAGGACTTGGGGCGTTGCTGGAGAGCTACACCTTCCGGGTCCCCGCAGGCTGTCCGGTCTGCGGAGGGACCGGTCCTGGGGAGGATCCGGTCTGTGCCCGGTTCCCGAATCGGACCTACCGATGGTGTCGGCGCTGTGGTATTGTGTACCTCCTTCGTTCTTCGTTACCTCCTATCAAATATGAGAAGGATTATTTTTTTTCCTTGTATAAGCGGCAATATGGAAAAACCTACTTGGAAGATTTTCCTCATCTGGTCCAGTATGGGAAAAAGCGGCTTCGTTATGGTAAGCAACTGGTCTATCAAAGCAGAAGAGCTCGAGGAGAAGACCCTTCCCAAAGCCCGGTACGGCTCTTAGATATAGGCTGTGCCTATGGTCCCTTCTTGCTTGCCGCTCGGGAAGAGGGGTTTTTGCCTTTTGGTATGGATCCGGCAGAAGATGCGGTGCGGTATGTGCAGGAGGAACTGCATATTCCTGCATGCCGGGGTTTTTTCCCCGAAACCCCGGTTCCTGAAGCGGCAAGGGCTGCCGGGTTTGACCTCATCTCCCTGTGGTATGTGCTGGAACATTTTGAACAACCCGGTCAGGTGTTCACAGAACTGTACCGGCTCCTCAAACCGGGTGGGGTCTTGGCCTTTTCAACCCCTTCTGGTTCCGGTATATCCGGACGCAAGTCTTTTCAAAGTTTTCTGGAACGGAGTCCGTCGGATCATTGGACCATTTGGGAGCCTTTCCGAACCAGGAGCATCCTCAAAGCCTTTGGGTTTCAGGTCAAAAAGGTAGTTATTTCAGGACATCATCCAGAACGCTTTCCCTGGGCAGGAACGTTTTTGGGTGAAGCAGAGAAAAAAAACAGTATAGTATACGGCTTATTCCTATGGATAAGCCGTATATTTCATCTCGGAGACACCTTCGAGGTGTATGCAATCAAAAGACCGGCGGTCAAAGAAGCAGTCGTCGTGAAATCAGCAGGTAGGAAATGATATGCGAGAACGATTAATGATCCTGGGGGCAGGGGTGATGCAGGGACCTGCTATCAAAATTGCCAAGGCATTGGGCCTTGAAACCGTGGTGGTGGATGGGGATTCCCAAGCTCCCTGCGTCTCCTTAGCGGATCGCTTTGAGCGGCTCGATTTAAAAGATAAAGAGGGCATCACCGCCTTGGGAACTTCCCTTAAAGCCCAGGGAGGATTGGGGGGGATTATGACCGCAGGAACTGATTTTTCCGCCACCGTTGCCTGGGTTGCAGCCCAACTAGGGCTTCCTGGGATCCCCTATGAGGCTGCCCTCAATGCCTCGGACAAGGAGCGGATGCGCCGGTGCTTTCAAGCGGCAGGACTCCCTTCTCCTGCATTTGTAGTGGTGGAAGCGGTGCCTGATTCGGGGTTTTCTCCTCCTTTTGGATATCCTTTGGTGGTCAAGCCTGTGGACAATATGGGCGCCCGAGGCTGCCGCAGGGTTGACCGCCCTGAAATGCTCAGTTCCGCAGTGACCGATGCCCTGAGATTCTCCCGAACCAACCGGGTTATCCTGGAAGCATACATGGAAGGACCGGAATTTTCGATAGATGCCTTGGTATACCAAGGGGAGAGCCACATCTGCGGTTTAGCGGATCGGCATATCTACTTCCCCCCGTACTTCATTGAAATGGGTCATACCATGCCTACCGCCTTGAATGCTGCCTCGGCTGAACCCCTCCTTGCGGTCTTTAGAGCAGGGATCAGGGCCTTGGGTATCACCAACGGAGCCGCGAAGGGAGATATAAAACTCACCCCCCAGGGGCCTATGATAGGGGAAATTGCGGCCCGGCTTTCTGGGGGGTATATGTCGGGTTGGACCTACCCCTATTCCTCAGGGGTGGAAGTTACCCAGGGAGCCATCCTGATCGCCTTGGGGAGGCCCCCCCAAAGCCTCAAGCCGGTCCGACAGTGGACCAGTGCGGAACGGGCCTTCATCTCTATACCCGGAAAGGTCCGGACTATTCACGGTATGGAAGCGGCCAGATCGGTTACCTACGTGAAAGATCTGTTTCTGCGGATTGCACCGGGAAGTCGGGTATGGTTTCCCGAAAACAACGTAAGCAAGTGTGGGAATAGCATCAGTGCGGCTCCTACACGGGAAGCCGCGGTAAACGCAGCAGAACGGGCCGCCCGTTTGGTCTTGATTCGCCTTGCGGCGCCGGATTCTGAAACCGAGCAATTCCTCGCTTCTGGTATAGGAGACCCGGTATTTCCCCCTGCGGCCTTTACCATTCCAGAATCCATGATGTCCCTCCTTGCTACGTTCCCGGAACCGGAATATAAGCAGGCAGGGATGAGGGCTCCCCTTGAAAAGTCCCAGGTAGTCCTCCTGCGGTTTCAGCCTTTGATCGAATCAGCTGTACAGGATTATACCGGGAGGACCGTACCAGAAAGCCTTGAAGCGGTCCGTTCCCTCACCGGGCTTCCCCTTCCCTTGCGGGAAGGGGGGGCCGATACCGCAGATACCCTGGGGGAACCAGGAACGTTGGTTCTGGGTCGCCGTTTCTGGACAGCCTTGATCCGGGGAGGGTATCAGGGGGCGGTATATATGGTAGATACCCTGGGACCGTTCCATTCCTAGTGAAGCAAGGACCGGTATGGCTCTAGGTGAGTAGTGATTAACGTGAGTTCAACCGTAGATCATAGAGTACGGTAGCTTAGAGGAGCTCTAACCCATAGCTGAGGGGATCCCTCACGTGCAGCTTCGCTGGAAAGCACGCTTCCCTGTTTTAGGGACTCAATCGAACTCATGTTGATTAATGGCGAAGATACAAAGAGCAAGCTTTGCTGAAACCTGGTTAGTTTCGATAGTATCAATGATACCGAGGCGATCGCCCTCGCCAGCTTCACTACTCACGGTTCCTGTGGTGGCGGTGATTGGTTCAATGCTTCTTCAAAGGGGCATGAGAAGACTTTCTGTGGGTAATAGAATTGATACATAAGCGGTGTTTCTTAATGGGGCTTTTGTTTTCTAGTATTCTCGTTATAGCCATACCCATAGTGGGTTTTGGGGATGAGAAGGCCCTTACTTTGGATGAAACCCTCAAAAATCTCAATTCCCCTGGAAGTGTTGCCACATTCCAGTGGGATCCCTTTTTTCAGGCTGGGGTCTTTTCACGGGCGGATCAGTACGTATCCTTTCGGGTTGGGATGCCCGGTGAGACCGGTCTGGTTCTGCTTAACGGCAAGGAAATACTTTCCCTGCCATCCCCCTTTCTTGAGCAAGGAGTGCTCCAGTTTCCCCAAGCCTTTGTGAGCGCTCTCAGCAAGGCCCTAGAAGATACCCTTCCCCAGGAAGCGCCGGTCCAGTTTCGTATTGCCGCGATTATTGTGGATCCTGGTCATGGCGGTAAAGATACAGGAGCAGTGGGAAATCATAGTATTGATGGGAAACCCGTGCGGGTTGATGAAAAGGATATTGCCCTCAAAGTTTCCCAGGACCTCCATAGTCGGCTTTCCCGCAGTTTTCCCGATAAACAGGTCTTATTGACTCGGGACCAGGACGTCTTTATCAGCTTGGATGATCGGGTAGCTATAGCCAATGGAATTTCCTTGCAAGACAACGAGGCCACAGTATTCATTTCCATCCATGCCAACGCATCCTTCAATAAACACGTACGGGGCTATGAGGTGTGGTACCTGAATCCAGAGTACCGACGGACCGTTATTGACCATTCGAAATACAAGGATGCTCAAGAGGTTATTCCCATTCTTAATGCCATGCTTGAGGAGGAATTCACCTCTGAAAGCATCAGGATGGCCGAATCTATTATGAAACGCTTTGATGAAGCCTTAGGCAGTTCTTTTCCTTCCCGAGGTATCAAGGCAGAAGAATGGTTTGTGGTACGGAATGTTCGCATGCCTTCGGTTTTGGTCGAATTAGGCTTTCTGAGTAATGAAACCGACGCGACCCTTTTAACCGATGAAACCTACTTGAAGCTCTTTGCAGAAGCATTACATAAGGGTATCCTGGATTTTGTGCATGAGTTTGAAGGGTTATAAAGATGAAGGCCTGCCATATAACCTCTTATAAAATGGTCGAATGATAGGTAGTATATGAAGGGTATGAGAAACCGTAAAAAAAGGGGGGGTAGGATAAAATCGTACATTCGACGTTTGGTGTACTTGTTCCTACTAGGGATCTTCACGTGCATCCAAATCCGGCAAATAAACCAGGTGAGACGGACTTTTATGTTTTATACTTTAAGAGATGGGAAACCCCTGGTAGAAGACCGTATGTTTTCCCGCGCCCCCACCGAAGAGATTGCCCTCAGACGCTATGTTGAGGAGGCCCTTCTTGGGCCGGTTGCACCGGATGCTTTACCCTTGTTTCCAAGAGAAACCCGGCTTCGTTCATTACTATACCGGGACCAGGTGCTATACCTCGATCTTTCGGAAAGCGCTGCCTTACCCCTTTTGGAAGCCCCGAGGAGGGATGTCTTTTTAAGCCTGGATACGCTCAAACAGGGAATCCAGCGGAATTTTCCTTCGGTCCAGGAGGTTAAGTTTTTTATCTACGGCCATACGGTACGGATCATGCAAACCGATGCGGTCGGGGAATAAATAATAATTTTAAATTTTATCCATCATTGCAGGAATTGACGTAAAAACCCGTTGACAAATTAATTATATTTTGTATACTAGTTAATAACTACTATGTTAAAATTACAGACAATTGAAAGGAGCTGTGAATGAAACGTATCTTCACTCTTGTCGTCGTCACGTTGTTAGCAATGGGATCGGTGTTCGGTGATGAGTCGATACTTATCGACTTTTCAAAATTAACGGCTGACATTATCCCTGATCAAAATGACGAGCCCACTGAAAATCGTGCGACCCTAATGGATTTTACCAATGAGGCCACGAGCAACTTCACTGCCCGGCAAAAGGCAGAGATGAAATCTTCTTTAGCTATTGCCAATTGGGATGTGGTATTGTCTTCTTCTTCGCAGAATGTTACTACCAAGCATCTCAGCTATACCAAAGAAGCCCCTTCTAAAGAATGGGAAAAGGTGATGGGTGTTCGTATCCATTTCCCGGTGGAAGCCTTTAATTCTTGGGCCGTGGTGAAACCACCCTTTGATATTCCCGCGTTTGAACCTCCCGCAGAGATTGATGACGACGGTAATATCCAGCCTGGTGAAGCATCGGGGGTTACGGGTCCCAGTCGTTTTGAAGGTGAGGCGGATGATGATGGCAAACCTACTGGTGGTTTAGGGGTGATCAAGAACGTAGGAACCATTAAGTCAATAGCGGTAAATGCCTATGGTCTTAATTTCCCCCACGCCCTTTCGGTGATCCTCATTGATGACAAAGGGAACGAGAAAACCTTCTTCATGGGTTATCTTAACTTTGAAGGCTGGGGAGAACTGCGCTGGGATAATCCTGCCTATGTGCAAAACGTGCGGAACCGGGAGTTGCGTTTATACCCCATCTATCCTGATTCAACTCCTTTTGTGAAGTTTGGTGGTTTCCTCATTCAGCGGAATGCCTCTAACCCGGGTGGAGATTTTATCGGCTATTTCAAAGATGTTAAACTCATCTACGATAAGGCGGTTCTTGATACTGAACGGGATATTGAGGATGAAGCGCTTTGGAATATTATCCAGGATCGGGAGACTGCACGGAAGACTGGGGAATTGCAGCGGCTTGGACAGCGGGAAATTCAGCGGTATCTGGATAAGCAGCGACAAGCTCCTGAGACTACCTTTACTCCTACTGAGGGTAGTAGTAGTAGCAGTGAGGAAGCTGAAGAAGAATAGCCACGATGAGGTAGGCGCTTGCTTACAGTAGTACTATGAAATAAAGGCTACCTAAAAAATTTTTAGTGGTTTTTTAGGTAGCCTTTGATTTCTCTATAGGAAAAGACTGACTGGGCCGCAAGATGTATAATCGTACAATCCCCGATCAGAATACGCTCAGGAAAGCCTATGAAGGGTATGCCCCGGTAAGGATTTTAATTGCCCGGGATATGGAAACCATCCTTGAGGAAAAGCTCAAGTTTCTTTCATCCCGTCCGATAGTTAAAGGCCGGGTCAAGGAGTTTGAGAGTTATTACAAAAAATACATCCAACTCCTTCAAAAAGATCCATCCTGTTCTACATCTTTGTGTATTACCGATGTAATCGGCATTAGGATTGTATGCCCTTTTTTTGAAGATCTTGCCATAGTTGAGAGGTGTTTAAAAGCGAATTTTGACGTTATTGAAGTGGAACGGAAGGGTTCTAATTATTCTTTCAAGGAATTCGGCTATGAATCAATTCACTTCTTAATCAAAATTCCTCAAATTCTGATTGAAAAGCGGGGAAATTGCGGATTGGAAGTAGTGGAAATTCAAATTCGTACTATTCTCCAGGATGCCTGGGCTGAAGTAGAACATGAACTGGTGTATAAAGCGGCCTTTACCCCCTTCGATGAACCCATGAAACGTAAATTAGCGGCCCTTAATGCCAGCCTTTCCTTGGCAGATACGATTTTTCAAGAAGTCAGAACCTATCAGCGGCGGCTCAACGGGGAGTTGGAAAAACGACGGGATTCTTTTTTTAAGAAAATTGAAGCATCTATTGATACCCCCCTCTTTACCAATGAAAGACCGAACAAGCCCCCGCAGTATCGTCGTAAGGAAACCCAGAGCGACCGAGCATCTCAGGACTCACCGGATAGTAACTCAATTGATGAACTGCTGCTTACTGCCCTGTGTGCGCATAATGAGCATCAGTTTACCGAAGCAATTGCCTTATACACCGCTATTCTGAATATGGATCCTGAAAATACCATCGCTTCCCTTATTTACAAACACCGGGGAATGGCTAGTTTCGCCCGATCCCAGTATGACGATGCTATCAAGGATTTTACCCGTTCTTTAGAACTGGACCGTGAATCCTATAAAGCCGTGTATTTTCGGGGTATTGTCAAAATGGTTCTGCAACAGTACCTGGAGGCCATTGAGGATTTTACCCTATCCCTCAAGATAAACCCCTATCAAGCATTTTGTCGCTATCGCCGGGGGCAGGCGTATTATCACCTGGATGATCTTCCCCAAGCTCTAGCAGATTGTGAAGCAGCTTTAGCCCTGGAACCGAATTCCGAGCCGATAGGGCGATTCAAGAAGCTCCTTCTGGATAAGCTAAACCGATAGCGCCCGAAGGAAAAAAGTTCTTATTTCTACCGGTGTTCGCTCATCCATCCGGCAAGGTCCGCAAAAAGTACCCATTCGGTTCCCAAGCCCGTTCCCCATAACCACCCGCCATGATCCAGGCAGAGGGAATCCCCCGTTCTTGGAGGTACTGATAGATGAGCCGGTCCCGTTCAATACAGCAGTCCAGACTCAGTTTGAGGAGACTGCTGGAAGGAAGCTCGTCATGTTCATAAGGGTCGGACCCATCAACCACGATGGCCAGGTCCGGTTGCAAGTTTTGGGAGCGTTTCTCCAGCACCGCTAAACCCCGCTGTAATTCCGGCATATAGGTATCCTCGGCTCCTGCTTCGATACCGATCTCCACATCTCCCTGGATCCAGGGGGCCCGTCCCAGAGGTGCAGCATGCAAATTTTCCTCATCCAAGGGCCATCCTTTGGCCATGTGTATGGAGAGGTTGTGTATCTCCAAGGCGGTATTGCCTCCCAAATCCCCTCGGATTCTGGAAAAATGTACCAATTCCGCAGTACCGCACCCTTTATGAGCATCCAGGTCGATAATCCAGATACATTGAGAGCGGTTTTCAACCTGCAATTTCCGAGCCGCAATCATAATATCATTGATAAGACAAAACCCTGCCCCTTGCTCATAGCGAGCATGATGCATACCCCCTCCCAGATAATAACAGAACCTCGGTTTAGGGTATTCCTGCTCTAGGGCAAGCCGACAGGCCAGGTAGGTACCTCCAACTTGAGCTACGGTGAGGTGAAACAGATCAACCAAGGGCTTCACTGCCCGATCCGGCTCATAGCGGTGGGGCCGTCCCTGGCTATCTATAAGCTCATAGGTGTTGAGCAGGGCCTTCAGCAGTCCATGGGCGCCTTCAGGGCCCTCTTGGTATAAGGTGGTGATGAACTCCTTTTGATGGACCCGTTCCAAATCCTCCCGGTTTATGGGTGTTGGGTCTCCCAGAAAGCGGCGAGCTGCGGAGCAATCGAAAACCGGCTTGAGCGGCTCAGTACCGAGGGCCCCGGTGTGGTCAAGAAAATCAATGATCCGCGGTGCCCGGGCAGGGGAGATCGGGAGCATGATGCCGTAATCGGTATAGGGTTGTATCAGGTCTGGATCATATAGAATCATAGGATCATTATATATACAGGGCTTATCAGATAATAGGCTCGGGCATAAGCTTTAGGTAAGCTGAGGACTGGAGAGGCTGGTTTCATGGATCTGTTTTTCACCCCCTTCTGAGGGGTTTATACTGCCAGGCAACAAAATTTTCTTGACCTTTATAGTGCCGGTTAAGTATGTTTTTAATGAGTATTAATCTGAAAGCCTGAACTAACCCTCAGCTTTAAACCCATGACTAATACGTTTTAGTGTATCGGTTTTATCAGGCTACACAAAGTATCCAGAATTCATAAAAAAGGTGTGCATAGGTATGTCAACAGAAAATTGCGCTCATTATCATGAAGAAGATCCGCATCCTGAACAGGCTGCGGAAACCTCCAAAGCCGCTCCAGATCCCCGCACCCCTGAGCCTGGGCCTGCTCAGGACGAACCGGGCGCGGTAGTAGAAGCTGAAGCTGAAAACCCAAGACCCGAGGAAAAACTCAAGGATGTGGAAGCGCAGATCGCCGAACTTAAGGATCAGTATCTGCGCAAAGCCGCAGAATTTGAGAATTTCCGTAAGCGTATAAATCGAGAGAAACAGGACGCTATTGATTTTGCAAATCAGAGCCTACTTCTGGACCTCATCCCCATCATTGATGATTTTGAGCGGGCTATCAAAGCCGCAGATGTTTCTCAGAAGGGTGCTGCGGACTTTACGGCTTTTTATGAAGGGATCAGCATGATAGAAAAGCGCCTATCTTCTCAGTTAGAGCACAAGTGGGGACTCAAGCGCTACGATTCCGCTGGAGAACCCTTCGATCCCAACCGGCATGAGGGGATCATGGTGGAAAAGTCATCGGATATAGATGAGCCAGTGGTAAAAGAAGATTTTATTAAAGGGTATACCTTAAAGGATCGGGTCGTAAGGAGCGCCAAGGTAAAGGTCTTGATGCCTGAGCATCCGGGACCTGACCGGGAAATGGAAAAGGCCGACCCCCAAGGAGAGGTCGGAGGCGAGGGAAATCCCTCATAATTATGCAGGATACGGGGCGTATGATCGCAAGTAGGTGATTTTTTAGTATATTTATTACGATGGCATTAATTATAATTTTCTATTTTTTATGTTTTTTATAGAAAAACATAAAAAATAGAAAAATGAGAAAGGAGTTTATCATATATGGGTAAAATAATTGGAATCGATCTGGGAACCACTAACTCATGCGTATCGGTGCTTGAGGGTGGCGAACCTATCGTTATTCAGAATTCCGAGGGTGGACGGACCACCCCTTCTATTGTGGGTTTTACTAGTAAAGGGGAGCGGGTAATCGGACAGCCTGCCAAAAACCAGATGATCACGAACCCGGAGAACACGATTTATTCTATTAAACGGTTCATGGGGCGCCGGTATTCTGAGGTTAGCAATGAAATGAAATTGGTCCCCTATCGAGTGGTAGAACAGGGGGATGATGTACGGGTAGATATTGACGGGAAAAAGTATTCTCCCCAAGAAATATCCGCCTTTGTGCTGCAAAAAATGAAAAAAACCGCAGAAGATTACCTGGGGGAGACGGTTACCGAAGCGGTAATCACCGTGCCTGCTTACTTTAATGACGCTCAACGGCAAGCTACCAAAGATGCCGGGAAGATTGCAGGCCTTGAAGTTAAGCGGATTATCAACGAACCTACGGCAGCGTCTTTGGCCTTTGGCTTTAACAAGGACCAAAAAAAAGAAAAAACCATTGCGGTGTACGATCTGGGAGGCGGTACCTTCGACATTTCTATTCTGGAACTGGGGGAAGGGGTCTTTGAGGTGAAGTCCACCAACGGGGATACCCACCTGGGAGGGGACGATTTTGACCGCCGGATCATGGAATGGCTCATTGCCGAATTTAAGAAAGATACTGCCATAGACCTTGGGCAGGATCGTATGGCCTTGCAGCGCCTCCGGGAATCCGCTGAGAAAGCCAAGATCGAGCTTTCTGCGATGCAGACCACGGAGGTGAACCTTCCCTTTATTACTGCGGATCAATCCGGCCCTAAGCACCTGCAAAAAACCCTTACCCGGGCGAAATTTGAACAGATGGTCACAGACCTCTTGGAACGATCTAAAGAGCCCTGCAAAAAAGCCCTCGCCGATGCGGGACTCACTGCAGACCAGATTGACGAGATCATTCTGGTGGGCGGTTCTACCCGGATACCCGCGGTACAACAGATCGTCAAGGATCTGTTCAAGAAAGAACCCAATAAGGGGGTCAACCCTGACGAGGCAGTGGCCATTGGCGCGGCAATCCAGGGAGGGATCTTGGGAGGAGATGTCAAAGACGTGCTGCTCCTGGATGTAACCCCTCTCTCCTTGGGGATTGAAACCTTAGGCGGGGTGATGACCAAGCTCATCCCGCGGAATACCACCATCCCCACCCGGAAGAGCCAGATCTTCTCCACTGCTGCCGACGGTCAGACTGCGGTTTCTATCCAGGTCCTCCAAGGGGAGCGGGAAATGGCCAATCAGAACCGTACCCTAGGCCGGTTTGATCTGGTAGGCATCCCTCCTGCGCCTCGGGGCATACCCCAAATAGAGGTGGCCTTTGATATTGACGCCAATGGTATTGTGCATGTATCTGCCAAAGATTTAGGAACCGGTAAGGAACAGAAGATCCGTATCGAAAGTTCTTCAGGGCTTTCGGATACTGATATTGACCGTATGGTTAAGGAAGCAGAACTCCACGCCGAAGAAGACCGGAAGGAACGGGAACGGGCCGAAATCCGGAACGAAGCGGACACCATGATCTACAGTACCGAGAAGAACATCAAAGACCTGGGGGATAAGATCAATGCTGCCGATAAAGCCAAGGCCGAGGAAGCCATTGCAGACCTAAAGCGCGCCTTGGAAGGAGCCGAGGTTCAGGTCATCCGAGACAAAACCGAAGCCTTGAAACAGGTATCCTACAAGATTGCAGAAGAGGTATACAAGCAGACCGGGGCTCAGTCAGGGCAGCAGCCTGGTTCTAATCCTACAGGAAGCGGTTCTGCTCAGGGTAGTGCTGACCATACCAAGCGGGCCGAAGATGTGGATTACGAAGTGGTGGATGACAAATAACAAGGCCTTCATGTACAATTCTTAGGCCGAATCGGGGAATGAAGGGAATTGTAATGAAGTTTACTAACGTGAAAAGGGTGTTATTGTGGCAAAGCGTGATTACTACGAAGTCCTGGGGGTACAAAAGGGCGCTACCAAAGACGATATAAAGAAGGCATACCGGAAGTTAGCCATTCAATATCACCCGGATAAGAATCAGGGTAACAAAGAAGCGGAAGAGAAATTTAAGGAAGCCACCGAGGCATACGAAATTCTTTCGGATGATCAGAAAAAAGCTGCTTACGATCAGTTTGGTTTTGCGGGAGTTGAAGGCATGGGGGGGCAGCAGGATTTCTCATCGGCTTTCCGCGACTTTGGGGATATTTTTGGTGATTTTTCCAGTATCTTCGATACCTTTTTTGGCGGTAGTGGCCGCCGTTCCTCTGGTAGCTCCGATGTCCGGCAGGGGGCTAATCTCCGCTATGACGTGGACATATCGTTTAAGGATGCGGTATTCGGTACTAAAGTGGAGATCCAGTATTCCCGGAATGAGGCTTGTCCGGTCTGTAAAGGAACCGGAGCTTCCAGCGGCACAGGTAAGAAGGTCTGTTCTACCTGTGGCGGTTCTGGGCAGGTGCGCCATAGTCAGGGCTTTTTTTCCGTGGCCTCTGCCTGTCCAAACTGCGGTGGGGAAGGGTATATTATCGAGCATCCCTGTAAAGAATGTAACGGTTCCGGGACTCAAAAGAAACGCCAAAAGATCATGGTTACGGTCCCTCCGGGGGTAGAAAACGGCAAACGGGTGCTTATCCCCCGGCAGGGAGATGCTGGTCCCAATGGAGGCCCTCCAGGAGACCTCTATGTGTTCTTCCGGGTTAAATCCCACGAATATTTTGAACGCCAAGACATGGACTTGTATTGTGCGGTACCCATTTCCATAAGCCAAGCGGCCCTGGGAGCGGATATTCACGTTATGACCCTAGACGGGAAAACCATTAAAGTCAAAGTACCTCCAGGGATCCAGAATGGTAAAATGCTCAGGATCCGGGATGAAGGGATTCCCGCAGGCCCAGGGGGAAGGCGGGGGAATCTCTATATCAAATTCATGATTCAGATCCCTACGAAACTCTCCAGGAGGGGCAAAGAACTCATGGAAGAGCTTGCCCGGGTTGAAGGTGAAGATGATTCCCCCAAGCCTATCCCCTTGGCGGAATTATCAGAGCAGTAAGCCCCAAGGTTTGCTATATAAACCTGTGGCAGCAGGAAATATAAGGAAAGGTGGTATGTTATTATCCGAATTAGGCGCTCCTCTTGAAAGCTTGAGGGCTCAAATCTATGAAACCTGGAGGCGTCTTTGAGGACGCTTCCTTTGTACAGCGCATAGGGGAGTTGGAAGAAAAAGCAGGAGATCCAGACTTTTGGAAAGAGTCAGGGCAGGCGGAAAAATTCATGGGGGAACTCAAGACCCTGAAAGGTCGGTATGAACCCTGGAAAAGCCTACGCGTGGAGATCGATGATCTGGTAACCCTCTATCAACTAGCGGCAGAAGCCAAAGACGAGTCTCATGATGAAGAAATCGAAACCACCCTTATGGGACTGAGCGAGCGATACAAAAAGCAGAATAGCTTTGAACTTATGAGTGGAGAGGTGGATAAAAACGGTTGTTTCCTTACGATTCATTCCGGTGCAGGCGGTACTGAAGCCTGCGACTGGTCCCAGATGCTCTACCGCATGTACCTTCGTTGGGCAGAGCGAAAGGGATTTTCTATAGAAGAGGTGGATCACCTGGAAGCCGAAGGGGGCATCAAGTCCGTTACTGCCCGGATCGACGGGGATTATGCCTACGGCTACCTCAAAGGCGAGTCCGGGGTACATCGGCTGGTCCGGATTTCTCCCTTTGATGCTAATGCAAAGCGGCATACTTCCTTTGCTTCGGCATATATTTTTCCAGTGATCGATGACTCCATAGCAGTAACCATTAGACCGGAAGATCTCCGGGTGGATACCTACCGTTCAGGAGGGGCAGGAGGGCAGCATATCAACAAGACCGACAGTGCGGTCCGCTTTACCCACCTCCCTACGGGAATCGTGGTAGCCTGCCAAAATGAGCGGAGCCAGATCAAAAACCGGGCTATTGCCATGAGCATACTCAAGGCCCGGCTCTATACCTATTACCGGCAGGAAAAAGAAAAGGAACATGAAAAGTTTGCCCAAGAAAAAAAAGATATTTCTTGGGGGAATCAGATCCGCTCTTACGTCTTCCAACCCTACACCCTGGTGAAGGATTACCGGACCAAGGCAGAGTGCGGTAATATACAAGCGGTTATGGATGGAGATATCGATCTGTTTATTGAGGAGTACTTACGCTTTGCCTGGAATTCCCAGGTCTAAGGTGTATGGCTATGCCGGAAGGATCCTTAATGAGAAAAAGGGCTGCTTGCAGGATGGTTTGTTTTTTGTTCATCCCCTGGTTCTGGCTGGTAGGTGGACACCTTCAGGCATTGGGCAAGACCGATGCCGGGGATCCTCCTCCAACCCAGAACAAGGAATGGGTTTTATCCGTAACTGCCTTGGATGTCTCTGCTCTTCCCTATTCCCAGCAGCTCTTAGGGGAAGTCATGACCCGAAACCTGGTGGAAGCCTTGAAAAAAGTGGATCGCCGGAGCCGGCCTTCTGAAGAATACCTCTATTATACCCATTACGCATGGTACAAGTCCCAGGCTACGGCGGCTAAAACCCTGGTGGCAAAACGGGAGAAACGGGACGAACTGCTTTTTGGAGGGGATCCACCGTGGAAATATCGAAAGGCCCTCAAAACCCTGGAGAAGGAGATCCAGGAACTGGAAGAAGCTTTGGATAAGGCTGAAGCAGAGGTGCCGCTTATTGCGGGGCGCCCGGTTTTTAAGTTTACCGATGATACGCTGAAGGGTACTTTTCCGCTGCCTCCCAAGCCTGGAGGAGAATACCGGTTTTGTGTCAACCAAAAGGCCGATGCCTTTCTTGCTGGAACTATCGGAGCATTTCATGGCCGCTTATATATCAGTTTGAAACTCTATACCCTCTATACCGATTCGTTTGAGTATGAGGACAGTAGCATTTTCTCCAGTGAGGATACGACCCAGGCGGTGGAGGAATTGGCCAATAGGCTTGTAGCGGTGGTTTCTGCAACCTCCCCTGCATCCTTGGTGGTACATACTAAGCCGCAAGAGGCCATTCTCTTGGTGGATGGTTCCTTTGCAGGCCGAGGTGAAGTAGGTCCCCAGGAATATCCTCCTGGTTCAATACAGATCGAGAGCTTTGCGGATAATTATAAGCCCCTGAGCATGCCCTTGGATCTTATCGAGGGGGAGCAGGCAGAGTTGTATATTAATTTACAGCCTTTGAGTCGGGGGTCCCTTACCGTAAGGGTTCCTGAGGAAGCCAAGGTGTATCAAGGGGCCCTCTATCGAGGAGAAACCCCCTTACCCGTAGAAATACCCCTCACTACATTGGAGCATTTCCAGCTTGAAAGCACTGACGGAAAAGAGGCCTCGGTGATCATCCAAGGGCGGGAACAGGTCGAAGCAGGCCATGACACCGTGACTTTAAAACTCAAACCGAGTCATAGCGCAGAGGAGCAGCGGGTAGAAAAATCCCGAAGGCGCCTGTACGGTGCTTATGGAAGATTCTGGATTGCTTTACCTGTGGCCTTTGTTATGAGCGGTATAGCCACTACCCATGTAAACGCCTATAATAGGACTGGTAATCCTGATTTATATGACGGGGCCCTTACCCGGTATTATATTTCCATAGGAACGAGTATCGCTGCAGGTGTGGCTTTAGCTGAAACCTTTTACCGTATATTCCGGTATATCAGGACCGGCGGTGAAGATGCGGCCTTCCTCGTAAAACAGTAGGAGCAAGAAGAAGGATCGGGATCATGGGAAGTTTTGCCCAACGTTTAAAGAAATTCTTTGGTATCCAAAATGTCGTTTCCGAATCATTGTTTGAAGAATTGACGGATCTACTGGTAGAAGGTGATTTTGGAGCTGCCGGGGCTTACAAGACCGTGGATACCTTACGAAACCTCTGTACAAAAGAAAAGATCCCCAATGCCGAAGGCGTACGGGAAAATTTAGCTCGGCTAATGGAAGAACAGCTTACCAAGCCGGGAGGGGGTACAACGGTATCCCTGGATATACCCGTAGGGACCTTACAGGTGATTCTCTTATTAGGGGTAAACGGGGTGGGAAAAACCACGACTGCTGCTAAATTGGCGGATCACTATCGTTCCCAACATAGAAAACCGATCCTAGCTGCAGCAGATACGTTCCGGGCTGCTGCCATTGATCAGCTTAAAATCCACGGTGAGCGTCTGGGGGTGCGGGTAGTGGCCCATAAACACGGAGGGGATCCTGCAGCGGTGATCTATGATGCCATTGAAGCGGCTCGTTCAGGGGGCGGGGACCTTATCATCGCGGATACCGCAGGCCGGATGCATACCAAATCCGCGCTGGTGGAAGAATTAAAGAAGATAGATCGGGTAGTGGAATCCAAGGCTGAAGGGGCCCGGTATATCAAATGGCTGGTCCTGGATGCGACCACCGGCAGGAATGCCCTGGTTCAGGCGGCAACCTTTCATCAAGCAGTCCCCCTTGATGGGGTGATCCTCACCAAATACGACTCCAGCGCAAAAGGAGGGGTGGTTTTTTCCTTGGCAGAGGAACTCAAACTCCCGGTGCTTTTTATCGGTACCGGGGAAAAATACCCGGATATACACCCCTTTGATCCCCACCGGTATGTCCTGGAATTTGTCGGTCTTGCCTAGGGGGTATGGACTGGTCCTGGTCTTGTTTATGATCTGGACTAGGGAGGTAGCCCCCGCAGATTGGTATCGCTCCAATGCTGCGGGAATGATCTTAGAGCGCATTCCCTCTCGGAGCGCGGCATTGCGAAACCAATACTGCCTTTCCGTGGAGTTCAAGACTGCCCTAGACCTTCCTGAACCCTTACAAGCCTATTACCAGCCCTCATACCGAATTGAGCTGCACACTCTCTATGAAGACGGTCAGGAATCCCAATGGCAATGGATCTTCAGAAATGAGCAGGGGAAGACGCTGGTGGTTTCCTCTTTGGTGAGTACCCCCGTATCGGAGCCTGATGAGGAAGCTGAGGGGGAGCGTGCATCAGAGGAACAGCCTGCAGAACCGATACCTAAAAAAAAGCGGTTTACCGGGTTCATTGAAATCTATGATGGGCTTAATGGAAACAGCCGGCTTAGAGAAGAACACCTCTTTGCCGAAGATGGTACTGAAACCATCACCGCCTACTTCTATAGGCAAGAACTGCTTATTCGGGCGGAAACCCGGCTCAAGACCCCTGTCCCAGATGAAAGAACAGAAGACGAATCCGTTGAACTTGAAATCCAGGGGGAAAAGATCGAACTGGTCATAACCGATTATTACCGGTACAACCGTTCTCATGCCTTAAGAGGAGTAGAGCGGGTATATCATCAGGAGCTTACTGCGGACCGCGGTTTAACTCGGCTTCAGTTTCCCCATCTGGGCCTTCAGGCTGCGGTAGAGGAACAAAGAAAGGCTTTTGTCAGTCCCAGTACGGCCTATGGTTCGCAATTCATGGAGGATCCCCTCGCGGATGCTGCTCATGAGGGCAATCGGGTGGTATACACCACGGATGAGCGGGGACGGATAGTAACGGAGATCATCGAAGATACAGCAGGAACCATTCTGAGCGAGATCCGCAATACCTGGAACGGGGACCGGCTTGCCTCGGTAGATTGGAAATCCGGGGAAGCGGAGCGGCGTATTGAATACGCATACGATGGAGCAGGGGACCGCATTCTTGAACGGAATTACCTCAACGGGGTTTTGGAACGGCTTGTCCGTAAGGACCAGGGGCGGGAAACCGAAGAGCTCTACATGGACGGCAAGCTCATCCTGAGGGCTATTTGGGAAGATGGTCGCAAAATATCAGAAGAACGGATCCGTCCTTAAGAAAGGGCGGGATCTCACATCCTACGGGGGCTTTCAGCCTCCTGCTATAAAGGAATCGAGGTGAAACGCACTGCGGTAGTACAGAAAGGCCTGGGGGGAAGCGGGTTCTTACCCCATGTGAGATGGATAGGCTTTGTGGCCTCCCGGTATGTATCCAGGAAACGCCGGAATTCTCCTTCCCTGATTCTTGCAGTTTTAGGGATTGCCACGGGGGTTCTGGCCCTGACGGTAATCCTTGCGGTAATGAACGGGTTTCAACTGGGCTTTATCGAAAGCATCCTGGAAATCGCTTCATACCATATCAGGGTAGAGGATCCGACTCCTGAAGCAGTGGAACCTAAGGGTCCCTCGTCCTTGCAGGAGGCCATTTCTCTCATAAACGATCTCCCGGGGATGGGGTCCGTTACCCCTTTGCGGGAATTTCATGGGCTGGTCCGGGGAAACCGAGGAGGCCCCCAGGTGGCCCTCATCCGAGGGCTGCCTCCAGATGTGCTGGAACAGGACCAGGGTATGGCGGAGAAGCTGGTCTTTGAGGCGGGCGCCTTTGACCTACGCCTTAACAATTCCATACTCCTGGGGGCAGAACTAGCCCGGCTCCTTTCAGTAAGGCTGGGGGACGATGTTACCCTGGTTTCCGTGACTGGCCTTTTGGGGGATGATCCTGAAGGGTCTGGTCCTGGGGCAGATTCCTTCACGGTACGGGGTATTTTCCGGTCTGGCTTCTATGAATACGATCTGGGCTGGGGCTTTATCAACCTGGATACCGCAGAAGCGCTGGGAGCAGGTGCCCTGTTCTTAGGGGTGAAGCTCAAAAACCGTTGGCAGGATACGCGGGTCCTGGGACTCATCCGCTCTGTTTTGACCGCTTCCCTGCCAGGAGAAGCGCCGGTCTTGAGCACCTGGCGATCCTATAACCGGGCCTTTTTTGGAGCCCTGCGTACGGAAAAACTCCTCATGTTTGTGGTAGTGGGACTCATCTTTATCGTGGTGGGGCTTAACATCTTCCAGGCCCAGCGCCGGATGGTCCTGGAACGGCGGGAGGAGATCGGTTTGTTCCGAGCCCTGGGCGCAGGGGACCGGGCGGTCCGATTGGTATTTGTCTGGGATGGCTTCATCATTGGCTTTACCGGAGCAGGGCTCGGCATGGGCTTGGGGCTCTTGATTGCCAGTCACATAAGCCAGTGTTTCAGCGCTTTGGAAGCAGGGGTGAATGGGATCCTTGGGCTTTTGAATTCCCTCATCGCGGTATTCATGGGACATTCCCCGGCTCTCGGTGAGTTCGCGGTCTTTTCCCCGGCGATTTTCTATATTAAAGAGATTCCTTCCCGGATCATCCCCCATGAGGTATTTCTCATATACCTCTTTGGGTTTTTGTCTGCCTTGTTGGCGGCCTGGTTTGCTTCTGGAAAGGTTTCCCGTACAAGGCCTGCGGAGGTATTACGGTATGAGTAAGGTGCTGGTAGCGGTGAAGGACCTGGTAAAAGATTTTACCTCCGGTACAGAAACCCTGCATATACTCCGAGGCATCAGTTTTGGGGTTTTTCAGGGAAGCACCGTGGCGGTGAGCGGCGAGAGCGGTAGCGGTAAGAGCACCCTCCTTAATATTCTAGGTGGACTTGACCGTTGCGATGCAGGTTCTGTGGAAGTATCTGGGACGGATATTACCGGTCTTTCAGAAAACGGCCTTTCTCTCTACCGCCGGGACAGGGTGGGTTTCATCTTCCAGTTTCATTATCTCTTGAAAGACTTTACTGCCCTGGAAAACGTGATGCTCCCGGCTTATATGGCAGGGATGAAGAAAAAGGCGGCCCTGGAAAAAGCCCGGGTTCTGCTGGAAGAGGTACACCTGGATGCCCGACTCCATCATTTCCCCTCGGCTCTTTCCGGGGGGGAGCGGCAACGGGTTGCGGTGGCCCGGGCTTTGGTAAACGAGCCGGATCTGATTTTGGCAGATGAACCCACCGGTAATTTGGACCCGGACAACAGTGCCGCAGTAGCAGAGCTGCTCTATGGGGCAGCGGAGAAGTGGGGTAAGACCCTCATGGTAGTTACCCACGATGAAACCGTTGCCCGCCGGGCTGTGTACCGGTACACCCTTGAGGGAGGACTGCTCATCGGGCCTGAGCAGTCCCCGGATCCGATACCAGAGAGGCAGCCATGAGAAGGGGGGCTGGTTTCTTCATTGCCCTACGCTACCTTTTAGGCCGAGCCCATGAGGGAGGCCGGTACCTTCTGGGGGCAGCAACCGGGATCGCCTTGAGCCTGGTCCCCATCATCGTTACCCTCATTGTAGCGGACGGTATGATCTGGGGGATCACCGACCGGTACCTAGAACTGGGAACCGGCCACGTACAGGTCTATAATTTCAGGAATTCCACGAAGATCGACTCCGTCGCCCCTCTCATCGGGGCGATGGAAGGTGTTCGAGGGGTGTGGGCTTCCCAACAGGGCCTTGGGGTACTGGTGAGTAAACAGGGGAAAACCGGAGCCACCGTCCGGGCAATCGAGCCCTCTTTCTGGGAGGATCCGGGAAGCAGGGCCTACCTGGTTACCGTGGCAGGGGAGGCAAAGATTGCATCTGACCAGGATGTACTCTTAGGGGAAGCTTTGGCTCGATCCCTTAAGGTGAACATTGGAGATACGGTCCGGCTTATGACCGTACGACTTGATCCGGAGGGGAGAACCATACCCCGAATGAGCCCTTTTACGGTCCGGGGGATCATCTCCTCGGGATACCGAGAATTGGATGCCCTGTGGTGTATCATCGGCTATGAAGCAGGCACCAGGATACTTTCCCAAGACGCATCCTCAGCATATCTCATGGTCAAGATGCAGGACCCCTACCGCAGGGCCGATAGTATGGCCCTATTTTTGAACGAACTTTTAGGAAAGGAGTACAGCGTGTATACCTGGAAGGAACTCCAGCAAGCCCAGTACCGTTCTTATGAATCCACTCGGCAACTCTTGCTCTTTATCATGGCCCTCATCGTACTGGTGGCGGCAGTGAACGTATCTTCTGCCACGTCCATGTTGGTAATTGAACGACAGCGAGACATTGCGGTTCTCAAGTCATCTGGGGCAAGTCCTGCTGCCACAAGCGGGATCTTTCTCTGGGGCTCTTTGCTCACCGGGTTGACCGGAGGGATCATCGGTATTGGGGTAGGCTTGTTCTTGGGGACCCATATCAACGGTATCATTCACGGATTGGAAGAGGTCTTGGGATTTTTTTTCCAGGTCTTCCATAAAGAAGCGGTCAAGATTCTGGACCCGGGGTACTATCTAGAAACCATCCCTATTATTATTGACTGGACCGCGGTGGCTCTCATAGGAGTTTTTACCCTCTCGAGTTCCATCCTTGCGTCCTGGATTCCTGCACGCCGGGCCGGGAAACTTCGGCCCTTGGAGATATTGCGAAAATATTAGCAAGAGCATCTCCTCTTTGTTATAAAAACAACCGACGACTATCCCCGAATACCCTATTTTTGAATAGAGCCCGTGGCTGAACCAAATCAGAGCCATCAGGTCTCGGTAAATCATGAATACCAAAGAGGAAAATCATGGAAAAGATGTTTTGTTTTCAATGCGAACAGACCGCAGGTGGAAAGGGCTGCTCAGGTCGAGTTGGGGTGTGTGGAAAGCAGGAAGGGACTGCCCAATTACAGGACCGGTTAACCGGGGAACTCATTCTTTTGGGGCAGCTCGCTCTGGGGAAGCGCCCTTCGGTGGATACCGACCGCTTGGTCATGGAAGGGCTTTTTAGCACCCTGAGCAATGTCAATTTTGATGATCCCTTTATCGAAAAGCTCATTCTTCGGATCCGGCAGGAACGGATAGGGTGCTTCGCCGAATCTACCCAGCGGGAAGGCTTTGATCTTTCCCGGATCTGGCAGGCCCAGGAGGACATAAGATCCCTTAAATCTCTGCTCCTCTTCGGCATCCGGGGAATAGGGGCCTACGGGTACCATGCTTGGGTATTGGGCTATAGGGATGATGAGATCAGTGCCTTCCTTTACAAAGCCCTGGATGCTCTGGGCAAGGAGGACTGCCCCATAGAAACATTACTCTCCCTCGTAATGGAAACCGGCCGGATCAATCTCAAAAGTATGGCTCTCTTGGACAGGGCCAATACAGAACGCTTCGGAGATCCTCAGCCTCGGACCGTATCCCTTACCGTGGAAAAAGGCCCCTTCATCGTGATAAGCGGTCATGATCTGGGAAACCTTAAACTGCTTTTGGAACAAAGCGCGGGCCAGGGGGTCCATATCTACACCCACGGTGAAATGCTTCCTGCTCATGCCTATCCGGCATTGAACACGTATCCCCACCTGAAGGGTAATTTTGGTACTGCCTGGCAAAACCAGCAGCAGGAATTCGAGGGCATCCCTGGAGCGGTGCTTTTCACCTCTAATTGCCTCATGCCGGTAAAGGACAGTTACCGGGATCGGGTCTTTACCACCGCTGCCACAGCTTATCCAGGGGTGATCCATATTGATGAAGCTAAGAATTTTACTCCCCTTATTGCCCGGGCCCTGAAACTGGGGGGATATACAGCAGATCGTCTCATGCGGGGCATGAACCGCGGCACGGAAGTACACACCGGTTTTGCCCGGCACAGCCTGCTTTCCAGCGCAGACCCGCTCATAGCCGGGATCAAAGCCGGCACCATACGCCACCTGTTCCTGGTGGGAGGCTGCGATGGGGCAAACCCGGGCCGCAGCTACTACCGGGACTTCGTGAAACAGACCCCTGAGGATACCCTGATCCTGACTCTGGGCTGTGGCAAGTACCGGTTTAACGACCTGGACTTGGGAGAGATAGGGGGGCTGCCTCGGATCTTGGACCTGGGCCAGTGCAACGACGCGTATGCAGCCATCACGATCGCGCTCGCCCTGTCAGAAGCCTTCGGCTGCTCGGTCAATGAGCTGCCCCTTTCCCTGGTTCTCTCCTGGTATGAACAAAAAGCGGTCAGCATACTGCTTACCCTGCTTTCCTTGGGGATAAAAAACATGTTTCTAGGGCCCAGCCTCCCAGCCTTTGTGTCTTCTCAGATACTCCACTACCTGGTGGAGCAGTTTAATCTACGCCTCATCAGCACCCCAACAGTGGATATGGCAACGATGCTGAAATCCTCCCGCGGCTAGGGGTAGTATATTTTTTGGGATACCTCCCCCGGCCTGGGGGAGCGGCTCTCCTCCTTCCTCTGGATCGAGCGGCACCCCAGCAGATCCCAGAGGTCTCTACCGGTGCTCAGGTCAGCCTTATCCCGGATATCCACCGGCAATCTCACCGTCTCATTCCCATGGAAATCGCAGCGTCCTGGACTCATCTGCAAGTCCCCCAGGGTTTTCTCACCAATAGCCATCACATAGTCCTCAATACCATCCATCTTCTTATTCAGATACACCCCAAAGGGAATCTCAAGACCCTGGAGGTACTCTACATAATGGATATCCGTACCTGCGGTTATGGGCAGCCCCAGGGCTTGGGCGTACTTCATAGCCAAAGCATCGTAGGATGCTTCTTCGTTGCTCGCATTGGCCACTTCCACTGCATCCACACAAGTGGGAGCTAAATGAATGGTGTCAATATAGTAATGCTGCCTAAAAGGGTGGGCCTGGACCACACAGCCTCCGTAGAATTTCACGGTCTCGTACTGTTCCCTACGGTTCCAATGGGCAGCTTCTGGGTGCTCCAAAAGCCACTGCTTATCCAGCCCATACACCAGGTAATCATCTCCGTCAAAGGTTTCCTCCCAGCCAAAGAAGACATCCAGAGCCTGCTTTTTCCCTGCCTCCCAGGCCTCTTCATAGCCCCGGCAAAACCGATGCACCCATTCTTTCCAGGGTAGGTCCTGAGGTAAGCGAGAATTACCATTAAAGAAGTGATCCGTAACGATGATGCCCGTATAGCCGAAGGCCTTATAGGCAGCTATATAATCCCGTCCCCTGGATAGGGCACAGGCGCTTACCTGACAGGTATGCAGGTGAGTTTCATATAAATACTTCATAGTACACGCTTAAGTATCGTTCATTCCTCTGATAAGGCAGGCCCGGGTTTTTTCACGGTTTTTCAATAAACCGATTTTCTTCATGGGAGAGCCCTTCTCCCAAGAACCTTACATGGACCGTTCGGGTTCGGGGGCCGTCATACTCATTAAACCAAATTCCCTGCCACGTACCCAGGAGCAAGGATCCTTGGGTAACGATGAGGGTGAGGGAAGACCCCACCAGACTGGTCTGGGTATGGGCTGCAGCATTGCCTTCAGCGTGGCGGAATTCTTTGCGATCCGGAGAAATCGCATTCAGGGCAAACTGCACATCCTGGGGCACCTGGGGATCCGTATTTTCGTTCAGGGTCAGTGCAGCGGTGGTATGAGGGACAAAGACCACACAGATCCCTTCGGTAAGTCCTGAGGCAGATACAAGGCTCTGAACCTGAGGGGTGATGAGGATCCATTCGTGCCTATGGGTACTGCTGAGGGTAAAGCTGGCTAAGGAAGTCATACCTCATAACAACCTAAGGCTTGAAAAATGTCAAGCCCATAGAAAAAATTCCTGAAGGCTTGCGGGGCCTCTCGGTCCCCCATCATAAGCCTTCCGGCCCTTGAGGATAATAGGCCGCTAAAAATGCCTGCATCACCCGGCGGGTGGAATCAAAGGCCAAATCCTCCATAAGAAGTTCAGATGGTTTAATAAAACGTATCCCCTCTATCTCCTCCCTTTCCAGGTGCAGATCCGCTCTGTGTAAGCCAGGGGCGTTCAGGGTAAAAAACAGATCGCAAGTGTTGTAGAGTATCCCCCAGTACGGATAGGTATTGGGGAAAGAGGCGAAGAAGGAAAAATGAAGCCCTGGATCCCAGCCGATTTCTTCTTGGCACTCTCGACGAAGCCCTTCAACCACTCCTTCCCCCAGGCTGACAAAACCCCCAGGAAGATCCAGTTTACCTTGGGCAGGTTCTTTTGCCCTAACCAAGAGGAGGATCCCTTCATCGGTATCAATGATACACCCCGTGGCAGCGGCTATATTATGGTAATACACAAAACCACAGGATGGGCAGCGGAACCGCGTATTCCCTTCAAACTGGATTTGGGGGGAAGCACAGGACGGGCAGAAATGAAACATGGCGGAACTCCAAAATACGCATGGTTTATCGGGCCCTTGTTCGGAAAACCGCAGCTGCGGAACAGGGCCCGCAAAAAAAATTGTCAAATACCTCTGTCTATAGTATAGTAAATACTATGGTTTGTGAATGTACGTTGGTGGTTCGTACCTATGAATGCGACCATTATGGCCATGTAAATAATGCCCAGTATCTCCATTATCTTGAATATGCCCGGTATGAATTCCTTAAAACCATTGGCTTTGATTATCCTGGGGCAATCCGTGCAGGGTACGGGGTGTATGTGGCCCGGATTGAGATTGATTACAAGAAATCTGCGGTAACCGATGATGTACTGAAGATCCGTTCCTGGCCGGTAAAGAAAGGGATCGTGAGCGGCATCATTGCCCAAGAAATAAAACGGGGGGATGAGGTGATTGTTGAGGCGCTGGTTACCTGGGCCTTTGTAGACGCCGAGGGCCATCCCACCCGGATTCCTCAATCCTGGAACATGCCGGGGCTTAAACCGGAACCCGTGCCAGAGCAGCAAGAGGAGCAGGAGTCCGGCGCCGAAGCCCCATAGCCCCCGGTACCGGGGGAGGTCTTTTTTGCCCCACCAAGCAGGTTTAGGGCGTATATGCAGCCAGCACCCCTGCCCGCAAGGAATAGCCGCGGTTCCCGTACCGAAAGGGGGCCGTATCATGGGTAACCACCAAAAGCGCGGCCCCTTCCTGGGCAGCCTGGGAAAAGAGCTGCATCACCTCCTCGGTATGCCCCTCATCCAGATCCCCCGTAGGTTCATCGGCAATCACTAAAACCGGGGCAAGCAGTAATGCCCGGGCAATGGCAACCCGCCGTAACTCGCCCCCTGAAAGTTCTGCGGGGTATTGAGCCGCGAGGGGAAGCATACCCACCTGTTCAAGCAGCATGGACGCCCGTTCTACCGGAGCTGCCGGGGCTTTTTTGAAAGAGGAGCCTACATAATAGGGAAGGAGTACATTCTGGAGCACCGTAAAATTGGGGAGCAGGCTTGGCCCTTGCATGACATACCCGATGCCGTGGTTCCGTACTGCCGACAGGGCCTCGTCAGAGAGGCGACTATAGTCCTGTCCCTGAAAACAGACCCATCCTTGGGTAGGGGATATAAGCCCTGCCGCGATACCCAGCAAGGTACTTTTTCCGCTTCCCGAAGGCCCGGCAATACAGACAAAATCTCCTGCTTCCAGGGACAGGGAAACTTCCTGTAGGGCAAGAAATGACCGCGTGCCCCGCTCGTAGGTTTTGCTTAACCCACACAGTTCCAGAATCATAAGCCGTTTCTCCGGATCACCGTATACACCTCCATCTTGCTCATCTTTACCGCAGGGTATAGGGAAGCCAGGGGCCCGATAATACAGGACAAGAAAAGGCTCAGGAACAGGAGCAGCGCCCAGGCGCCAGGGGAAGGCAGCACATAGGGCATACGGATGATTTCACTGATGAGGGTTTTAAAGGGCAGCAGGATAAGGAGGACCCCGATCATCCCGGTGAGGCTGCCTGCAAGACTCACCAAGGCGGATTCCGTCAAAATAAGGAAGATAAGCCTTTTTTTCGTTATGCCTATGACCCGGAATATCCCGAATTCCTGGAGTCGCTCTCCCAGGGTAAGGGAGAAAAGAAGGCTTATTACCAGTATCGCGCCTATCCAGAGCATAAACGCCAAGAGGATGATGAAACCGATGAGGCTATGCAAGCCGTCCGCTACGGTATGGATGATATTTTTAGAAAGGACCGGTACAATGCCGCTGTCGCCATACCCAAAGGTCTGCTGAATCCGGTCATATACGTTCCGAGGGGAGTAATCAGGGGTGGTGGATACCAGAATGGAGGACACCGATTGCTCTGGAGGAGGAACTGGCCCGCCCTGGACTTGATAATCCTGAGCAGCCCTTCGGGCGCTGTCCATATTCATGAAGACCGAAGCGTCAAATCCCATACCGGTCCGGTCGAGCCGCCCCACAACCCGGTACTCCCGGTTAAAAAAGGTGATGGACGAACCCACTGGGCCGCTTATCCCAGAGCCGATAACAATTTCCCCATCGGATAAGCGGCGTTTCAAGGCGGTTTGTATCCACGGCCCGATCACAAAATCCGTCGTACCATCAAAGCCAATCAACTGTACCGGCATAGCGCAGCAGGATGCATTAAGGGAGGTAATAAAGAGCTGGGGGGATACCGCATGAACCCCTTGGATAGCCGCGATTTTACGAACCCACCCTTCATCCATATAAAAAGCGCCCGGTTCACTGCGAAGCAGAATACCTTCAATGGTTTGATCATAGCCCTGGGGAACGATTAAGAGATCTGCCCCCAGCCGCTTGGACAGACTATCTACGCCGTTCAACAGGCTCATCCCTATGAGGGATCCGCCGAACAAGACAAACCCCATAAGAGCCACCAGGGTAAAAATACAGAGGGAACGAAAGGGCCGTGCATACAGGTTGGTGCGGGCCATTTCAAAGAGGGTGAGCGGGGCTATAGTGTTTATCATACCCGCTCCTGCTTACCTTGGCGGAACAAATAGAGGCTGTTTATGGCAGCCCCCCCAATGGTAAGTACGCTGCACAGGTATATGCCGGGAAAGGCTACCTTCCGGCAGGGCATGGTTTCCATCATACAGCCTCCTATAAGGGTACTGGGAAAGAGCAGGGTAAGTATACCGGAAAGGCACAAGGCGATACTTAATCCCAGCCTGACCCGGGTTGAAGCACACGCCAGCACTGCCCCTCCCAAAACCACTACTAAGAAACCCGCGCCGATTTCCGCCTGACCGGTCCAATGGCAGCGCATCCAGGTTCCGTCTGCTTTAGGAGGGCATAGTTTGAAGAGAATCTGAGGCCCT
The DNA here is from genome assembly GCA_031278815.1 of Treponema sp. GTDB lineage: Bacteria > Spirochaetota > Spirochaetia > Treponematales > Breznakiellaceae > JAIRLU01. The sequence continues at coordinate 11,012 of JAITJS010000083.1, read as the reverse complement.
AAGGATATACAAAGCCCCAGGATGATAGCGGCCATACCGCTTATTATGCGATTCTTCATAGGAATCTCCTCATCTTATAGTTAGCTTATATTAACTCAAAAGGGATAGGGCATCAATGGTTTTCCGACTTTTTTTACTGGCCACAAGCAATAGACCCGAACATCTAACCGACTTTTAACTTCCCCCTCATCATTTCCTCATTATTAAGCGCTTATGTTAATCTCAACCTTTTATACGTAGGAGCTTTTTATGAAACCTAACAGAACGGGCTGCCTGGGCTTTTTAATCGCCCTGACGGTCCTCATAGGATGGCCGGGGACGCATCTCTGGGCGAAGGCCCAGACCGATACCGGTATCGAGCGGAATACCGCGACGGCCCCGGCAGGACAGGCCAAATACGTGTTCCTCTTTATCGGGGACGGTATGGCTATAGCCCAGATCAGTGCTGCCGAGGTCTATGCCACCGCCCGGTCATCCAAAGACATCACCGTCACCAGGCTGGACTTTACCAGGTTCCCGGTATCGGGGCTTACCACCACCTATAATGCGGGAACCTTTATCACCGACTCCGCCTCGACCATAACCGCCATCGCCACAGGGAACAAGACCTTGAGCGGGGTCCTCAACATGGATCCGGGGAAGACCAAGAGTTTCAAGACCATCGCTGAATACGCCCACGAGGCAGGGATGAAGGTCGGTATCGTGTCCAGCGTTACCCTGGATCAGGCGACTCCGGCGGGCTTCTTTGCCAAGGTTCTTTCCCGGAGCAACTACTACGACATCGCGGTTCAGATGGTCAAAAGCGGCTTTGAATACTTTGCCGGGGGCGGCCTCCTGCAGCCTACCGGAAAAAACAAGGATCAAAGCGATGTGATCCAGATGGCCAGGGATGCGGGGTACCTCTACGTCAATGCGAAAGCGGTGTTTAACGCCTTAAAGCCCGGGGCCGGCAAGGTGCTTGCCATAAACGAAACGCTCCAAGATTCAGGCTCCATGCCCTACGAACTGGACCGCAAGAACGACGATCTTTCGACTATACCCGCAAGGGGATTGAACTGTTGCAAGACAACCCCCAGGGCTTTTTCATGCCCGTCGAAGGCGGGAAAATTGACTGGGCCTGTCATGCGAACGATGCGGGCGCGGCTATCAACGAGGACATCGCTTTTGACAACGCCGTCAAGGCCGCGCTGGATTTTGCCCGGACCCGCCCGAATGCAACTCTCATCATCGTTACTGGCGACCATGAGACCGGCGGTATGACCATCGGTTTTGTGGGAACCGGGAACCCAGTACGCCACCTTCTTTGACAAGGTGGCCCTGCAAAAGAAGTCCTTTATCGCCTTCAGCGATGAAGTCCTCGCTCCCTACAAGAAAAACACCCCCAAGGCTCAGGCGAAACTGGCGGATCTGCTCCCCAGGATACAAGAAGCCTTCGGCCTGGACTACGCGGGTCTTTCGGACTTCCAGAAGGAACAGCTTACATTTGCCTTCCAGCGTTCTATGGGAGACGAGATTGAGCGTCCGGTTGCGGAGGACCAGTACCTCCTCTACGGCGGTTACGAACCCCTTACGGTGAAGATCACCCAAATCATGAACCAGACTGCGGGTATAGGATGGACTTCCTACACCCATACCGGCGTTCCGGTCAGCACCTTTGCCGCGGGGGCCATCAGGAACTCTTCAGCGGGTATTACGATAATACGGACATCTTCAGAAAACTCGCCTCTGCGATGAATCTTAGGTTGTAAGCAAATCGGAGGGTTACCCATGAAGGATATCAAACTAAAAACAGAAAACCAACATAGACTGGTCTGGGGGAACCATGAACCACGACAGGATATGATTTTTGTATCGGTGTCCGTCTTGATAACCCTTCTGTTTTTTATCATCCCCACGGGGGATTTGAAGGGGCCCGCAAAGCAGCGGGCGGGCTTAGGGGAAGATTATCGAAGTACATAACGAACGGCTCTTCACCATAGGCCCGGTGAGGCAGGGGGAACAGCAGCTTGAGGTGGAAATCCGTTCCGGGCGCTTTAAGGGGCAGGTCTTTTCAGGATCCAATAACCTTATGGGTACGATTGAACTGGACAAGATCTTCTCGCCGGGGGACTCGGTATTGGTGATAGTGAGCGTCTCGGAAGAAAATCAGGAGATTCGCCACGCCCAGGTCTACGATCATTACCGTACCGGGAAGACGGCGTTTCTCGGCGCGCTCTTTTTCTTTTTTATTATCCTCATCATAGGATGGATAGGGGTGAGGATCGTGATTTCCTTTGTGTTTACCGCGGCGACCCTGATCCGGGTCCTCTTTCCTGCTATGCTCCGGGGCTGGGACCCGATCTTTGCCTCGGTACTCGTAACCGCCGTGCTCATCTTCCGCATAGGCGGGCTTACCCAGCGGGGGCTCACCGCGTTTACCGGTGCGATGGGAGGGGTCCTACTCACGTCCCTTCTGGCTTTTTTCTTTACCTATTGGTTCAAGATTCACGAAGCGGTACGGCCTTTTGCGGAAGCCCTCCTCTATGCGGGGTATACCCACCTCAACCTGGTCCACCTCTTTATCTCCGGTATTTTCCTTGCCTCTTCCGAGGCCATGATGTATCTTTCTATGGACATCGCCAGCGCCATGGAAGAGATCAAGAAGCAATACCCTGCCATCAGCTGTATCAACCTGATTAAAAGCGGGGTTTCCGTGTCCCGCCATGTGGCGGGTACCATGTCCACCACCTTGCTCCTGGCCTATTCTGTGGAGTATACCGCCCTGAATCATGACCTTTATCGCCCAAGGGGTTCCCCTGGAAAACGTCATCAACCTGGTTGGGTTTCCTCTGAGATCGTCCATACCCTGGTGGGCTGTTTCGGCTTGGTCCTGGTAGCGCCCCTCGATGGTTCATACCTTGCTTCTGGGCCGGTATCTCCAGATGATGCTAGCCAATGGGTACCCAGGAATAATTCCAGGGCGCGGAACAGCAGCTACGCGGAGGGGCTGGCCCCTCCGTATCTAGGGTATGCAGCTCAAATGAAATACATATAGGCTTCGTCCGGATCAATAGTGCCCACCACTGAGGCCAAGGTCTTCCGATCTATCACCCCAGCGATCCGTTCATTGAGCCTATCAAAAACCGTAAGCCTGATACACCGTTGGATTTTGGTTTCTTTTACCTGGGGAAGGGGCGGATCTACCACCAGCATATCCCCTTCAAGTTCCCGGAGAACCTCCCCAATGAAAATATCCTGGGGAGACCGGGCCAAGGTATACCCTCCAGAAGCCCCTTTAACCGAGCGGATAAACCCCGCCCGGCGCAGTATCACCGCGACCTGTTCTAAATAGCGGATAGAAACCCTCTGCCGCTCCGCTACGCTCGCCAGGGATACATGGGATTCATGGGTATGTTCCGCGAGATCTATGAGAAGCCGTATACCGTAACGGCCTCGGGTTGAAATTTTCATATCACGTACTCCAAGGTATCCAGGGCATGGTAGGCCTCAACCAGGTCATACAGGGTAATGGTATCCACACAGGCGCTTATTTCCTGATAGAGTTCGCTCCAGGTATGCCGGGAAATGCATCCATCCCGGATGGGACAGCGCGTGGAACTCACACAATCCACCAGTTCCAGGGAACCTTCCACTGCCCGGAGTACATCCCCTACGGTGATCGTCTTTACCGGCTTACCGATGATGTAACCCCCTTGGGGGCCCCGGATACCCTGGACAATACCAGCTTTTCGTAGGGGGATAAAGAGCTGTTCTAAGTATCCATCAGAAAGACCGGTGTTTTCTGCTATGGTCCGGGTACTGGCGTATTCCCCTTCAGGAAGCAGGGTCATATACAGCAAGGCTTCCAGGGAATACCGGCCTTTAGTAGAGATTCTCATGATTTCTCTTCTTTTCCGCACTGGGCGAAGGCATCTGCCAGATCCGCGATGAGATCATCCCCATCCTCAATACCCACGGATAAGCGCAGAAGCCGGTCGTTGATTCCTGCGGCCTTACGCATATCCTCGGGGATTGCACTGTGGGTTTGTACCAAAGGATAGGTTATGAGAGACTCAACTCCCCCTAAGCTTTCTGCAAAGAGGATGAGAGACACCCTTTTAAGCAAGATCGGTACATCCTGGGGATATTTCACATAAAAGGAAATCATCCCGCCGAAACCCCGGGCCTGGGAACAGGACAAGGCATACTGCGGATGATCCTCAAAACCGGTGAAGAACACCTGGCCAACCCGGGGGTGCTCCCGCAGCCAAACGGCAATACGCCGGGCGTTTTGCTCACACTTTTTCATTCTCAGGGCCAGGGTCTTGATACCCCGCAGGGTCAACCAGGCATCAAAAGGAGAGAGGCTCGCGCCTTCGCTTTTCTGGATCTCCCGCAAGGGCTGTTCAAGCTGGGTATCGGAATGCACGATGAACCCCGATAGGGTATCGTTGTGACCGCTTAAGTATTTGGTACCGCTATGGATGACCAGGTCTGCACCGAAGTTCAAGGGGTTTTGGAAATAGGGGGAGAGCAAGGTATTATCCACGATAAGCTGCCCGCCATGGCGATGAATGAGTTCCGCACACCTTTGGATATCGGTAACTTTCATCATGGGGTTTGAGGGGGTCTCGATGAATATTGCCTTGGTTTCAGGGCGCAGGGCTTCTTGGACAAGCGTAAAATTACTGGTATCCACCCAAGAAAAGGAAAAACCGTAACGGCCGTAATACTCGTTGAAAAGCCGATAGGTACCGCCATAGAGGTCTTCAGAAACGATCAGGTGATCCCCAGGCCGGTAGAGCTTGATGATCCCAGAAATTGCCCCCATGCCGCTGGAAAAGGCCAGGCCAGAGCGTCCTTGTTCCAGTAAGGCCAGGGTCAGTTCAAGCTCGGTTCTGGTGGGATTGATCCCTCGGGAATAATCAAAGCCCGTGGATTCAAAGAGTCCCGGATGCCTGAAAGTGGAACTCTGATAGATAGGGGTGCTGATAGCCCCGGTACGAGGCTCAAAAAGACTTGCTCCTCGTACCGTGACCGTATCTAAGGAACGGTCTGCGGCCAGGTCTTTTCTGTTCGTATCCTCATAAGGGGTATGGTTACAGTGGGTTTCTTCCATGCATATCTCCATAAACATTTTATGCTAAAGCCTGAGCAAAATCAGCAATGAGATCCTCTGGATCCTCCAGTCCCACGGAAATCCGTATCAAGGTATCGGTAATGCCCAGCCGTTCCCGTTCTGCGGGGGGTATGGAGGCATGACTCATCTTTACCGGGTAGGAGGCAATGGTCTCCACTCCGCCCAGACTCACCGCAGTTGCGGCCAATTTGACCTTAGCCAAGAAACCAAGGGCCTGTTCTCTGGTCCTGGTTTTGAAGGAGAGCACCGCTCCAGCTCCCGCTGCTTGGACTTCGTTGATTTCCCGGTCTGGATGTCCGGGAAGGCCCGGGTAAAACACCGCGCTCACCCCTTCATGGGCCTTGAGCCATGGGGCTATGTGCCGGGCACTAGCTTCTTGGGCATCCATGCGGACCTTGAGGGTTTTCAGCCCCCGGATCACGAGCCAGATGTCCCAGGGACCGGGGACCGCCCCAAAACCGTTTTGCACCGCGTATACCCGTTTGCCCAGGGCTTCGGTCTTAGTTACGGCTAAACCGGATATGACATCACTGTGTCCCCCCAGGAACTTCGTTGCTGAATGAACCACGATATCTGCCCCCAATTCCAGGGGCCGTTGCAGGTAAGGGGTCATAAAGGTATTATCCACAATGGAAATGAGTCCTGCTTCTTGGGCAATCCCCAGGCATACCGGGAGATTGGTGATCTTGAGCAGGGGATTTGAAGGGGTTTCAAGAAAAAGCCCTTTGGTATTAGGCTTGATGGCCCGCCGGATCTGATCCGGATCCGTAGCATCCACGGGGGTCATTTCCAGGCCCCAGCGTTTATAAAAGGTATTGAGGATCCGCCAGCTTCCGCCGTAGATATCCTCTGCAGCAATGAGGTGGTCTCCTGCGGAAAAAATCCCCAAGACCGATGCAATCGCCGCAATGCCGCTTCCAAAGGCATAGCCCTGGGCCCCCTTTTCCAGACTTGCGATGATCTCCTCCAGGGCTTTCCGGGTAGGGTTGCCGGACCGGGCGTAATCGTATTCTCGCTGGCCGGACAGATCCCCCTGATCAAAGGTGGAGGTCTGTATAATGGGCACTCCTAAGGCCCCGCTTAAGGGCTCTGTTTCGTGGCCGTTGTGGATGAGTAAGGTTCCTCGGTTCAAATGGTAGCTCCCGTAGTATTTTTATCCTACCCAAATTGTAGGATATGCCCGACCCTTCATCAAGGGGGAATCATCGTTATCTTATGGGATCTTCTGGGCTTTATCCTCTACCCGGTTTGGGTCTATACTTGAAGAATAAGGATACCGAGAGGATGATCCTATGAGGAGTACACCTATGAAACTAATCTTCCTGGGTCCCCCCGGAGCGGGTAAAGGGACTTTAGCAGCTAAAGGGGTGGAAATCTGTCACATACCCCATATCAGTACTGGAGCCCTTTTCCGATCCGCCATAGCCATCATGAATCCCCTCGGTAGCAAGGTTAAAGCCGTCATTGAGGAGGGAAGACTCGTGGATGATGAAACCACCATCCTGCTGGTTAAGGAACGGCTTGCCCAAAAGGACGCCCAATCAGGGTATATTCTGGACGGCTTCCCCCGGACTCTTTTCCAAGCGAAAGCCCTGGCAGCTTTTTCTGCAGTGGATAAGGTGCTTAATCTGGAGATTTCCGATGCGGCGGCGCTGGAACGGCTTTCAGGTCGTCGGGTTTGCCGGAAATGCGGGGCGAACTTTCATATCACTTTCAATAAACCCAAACATGAGCACCGCTGCGATGTTTGTGGGGGTGAGCTGTTTATCCGGAAAGACGACCGAGAAGCGGCAATCCGAGAACGACTTGAGGTCTACCGGGAACAAACCCTGCCCCTTATCGAGTATTACCGCAACCAAGGGCTTTTAGTGGATATTGATGGCCAGGGTTTGGTTGACACGGTCGTGACCAATTTCAAGAAAGCTCTGGAGATTTGCTGAGACAGCGACTTCGTTCTTCGGGATGGTCCCGGCAATGAGCCGACAAGAGGGCAGCCATAGCGGAAAGCTCGGTTTCCCTGGCCAAGCGGGTCTTAAGGTAGCTAGCCCAGATAAAATTATCACAAAAATAGCTAAAAAAACGGTGGGCTCTACTTTTGTGGAATTCCCGGGGCTGATACCGGGCCAAGAGTTCAAGGAAGCGAAGCCCTAGTTCCTCCAGATCGATGCGTTCTGGGAGCTGCGGCGGCTTCTCTTCCCCGGGATTTTCCAGATGCCGTGCCTGAGCAAAAACCCAGGGAGATCGGAGTGCAAGACGGCCTACCATGACCGCATCGCAGCCTTGTGCTGCTCGGCGGACCAGTTCCGGGGCATCGGCAATATCCCCATTTCCCGCCACCGGGATCTGCAAGGCCGCGCGGAGCAGGCCCACGTATTCCCAGCGAGGACGGCGTTTGAACTTTTCCCGGGCGGTTCGAGGGTGGAGGGTGATACGCTCCACCCCTTCAGATTCGAGCCTCTTGCAGAAGGCCACCAGGTAGTCAAAATCATCCTCCATACCGATTCGTAATTTAACACTCAGCCGCTGTTTGGTCCGTTTCCGCACGAGGTGAATCAAAGCGCCAGCACGATCCGGAGAGGCCATCCAGCGGACCCCTGCGCCGGCCCGCTGGATGGCAGGGGCAGAACAGCCCATATTAAGGTCAATACCGGCACATTCCTGGGTATCCAACAGGCTCACTGCTGCGGCTATTTGTTCTGGATCGGATCCCACCACTTGATATACCAGCCGTTGCGGGCAAGGTCCTGGATCCGTATACCAGGCTTCAAAGGGACCGCCGCTGATGAGAGCACCGGCGCTTATCATTTCGGTAAAATATTCATCACAAGCGCCGAATATTTCGATTAACTCGCGAAGGGCCCTATGGCTTAATTCGGCCATAGGAGCTAGTAAAAAAGATACTGCCATGTTATAGTAATAGCTAATTTTAGGATGAAAGAAAAAGGAGATTTCTGCTTAATGGGTAGGGATCTTGACTTGTAATGTTCTAGAATATACAGTATATAGAGTAAAGGAGTATGCCGTATGATAGCAAAGTCTAATATACCCACAAGTACCAGCGAAAAAATTCCAGCGGGGATACGGCCTGATGGTAGTGCATACCGGGTTCTTGTGGTGGATGATTCCATGTTTATCGCAAAGCAGCTAAGTCAAATCTTTACCTCTGAAGGCTTTGAAGTGATCGCTACTGCTGCGGATGGTGCTCAGGGACTGGAAAGGTACAAAGAAATGTTTCCTAAGGTTGATTTGGTTACCATGGATATCACCATGCCGGTCATGGATGGGGTTACTGCCTTAGAAAAGATAATAGAATTTGACAAGAATGCGGTGGTGATCATGGTCAGTGCCTTGGGTAAAGAGGATGTGGTTAAAAGATCCTTGATGACCGGCGCCAAGAGTTATATTATCAAGCCCTTGGATAGAAATAAGGTTTTAGACCGGGTAGTTACCTTTTTAAAACGATAATCTTGCTTTGGCGACCGATTTCCGGGGTTTTAGTCATTCTTGAAAGGAATGGCAGATGTTTTTTCAAGAACCCTCAGGGTTATGGGTTGTTGTTTTAGTGAGGATGTAATGAATGTGCAGGTTATTGCGGATGGTGTATTGTATATCCATGTGGATATTAAAACGACCGAGCTTTTTGAAGGTATCTGGCCTATCCCTCAGGGGGTTTCTCTTAATACCTATGTGGTAAAGGGCGATAAGATCGCGCTTATTGATCTGGTCAGGGATTGGAGTGATGCTCCAAAACAGTTTGAACAGGCTTTTGCATCTATAGGTATTGGGTTTGACGCGGTGGATTACCTTATCTTGAACCATCTGGAACCGGATCATACCGGTTGGCTGAGGGAGTTCCGGGAACAGAACCCTTATGTTGAGATCATCTCCACTGCCAAGGGTATCAATCTGGTCAAATCCTTCTTCAAAATCAATACAGGATTGCGGGTAGTCAAAGACGGGGAAACCCTGGATCTGGGGAAGGGGAAAGTCCTCACCTTCTTTGAGACCCCTAATATCCATTGGCCTGAAACCATGGTTACCTGGGAAGCTGCTTCAGGGACCCTTTTCTCCTGTGATGCTTTTGGTTCTTTTGGGGCCTTGGGAACCAAAGGTTTTGACGATGAGTTTACCGAAGCGGAACATGCCTTCTTTGAAAAAGAAAGTCTTCGGTATTATGCCAATATTGTTTCATCTTTTTCAGCATTTGTAGAACGGGGGATCAAAAAACTCGCCGGTCTAGCCATTACATGCGTCGCCCCCAGTCATGGTATGGTGTGGCGTAAGGATCCGCAAAAGATAATCGACCGGTATCTCCGGTACGCCTCCTATGCCAAAGGGCCTGGAGAAAAGGAAATCGCTCTTGTCTGGGGATCCATGTACGGTAATACCAAGCAAGGGCTTGATGCGGTCATATATGGCATAGAACAGGAAGGGGTTGCGTACTCCATACACCGGGTCCCGGATGAAGATGTGTCCTATATTCTGCAGGATGCCTATAAAAGCCGCGGTCTGGTGCTGGCCATGCCGACCTATGAATATGCCATGTTTCCCCCCATGGCCTGGGTGATCGATATATTCCGTCGTAAGCATATAACCGGAAAAACCGTACTCCGCATCGGTTCCTGGGGCTGGGTCGGGGGGGCTAAAAAAGACTACGAACAGGCCATTACAGGACTCCAGTGGAACAACCTGGAATCCCTGGAATGGCCCGGGGTTCCGTCTCAGGAGGACCTGGCGGCCTTAGAGGCCCGGGGCCGGGAACTGGCTCGGATTATCAAGGAACAAGCCTAGTACAAGCCAAGAAGAAACCTCACTTTTTTAATTCCTTATGCAAAGGGGCTTTTTCAAAATGTCGGATTTTGGGAAAGCCTCGAATATATTGTTTACTATGATCGCTTTGAGAGCCCCTCTGTGTGGTGAAGGTATTGGGATATACACTCACAAAAAAAGTAAATATTTTAGGACTAACCTATTACTACAAGCTCTGTTCGGTGAACAGTCTGGGAGCAGGTTCCTTCTCCTCCACCGCGTCGGTAAGCCTCATGCCCCCTTCGGTACCCGGTGATGTCTCGGCACGGTTAGAGGCCGATCAGGTTACGGTTTCCTGGGAGGCGGTTTCCGATGCCACCGCCTACCGAGTCTACCGTTCCACGGACCCTTCCAGTGGGTATAACCACAAGGCAACCATAGAGGGGACCAGCTACCAAGATGCGGCTGCGGGTTTAGTAGTAGACACTACCTATTATTACCGGGTAAGGGCTGTGAATGGGTTCGGGGAAAGCGATCTCTCTTCAGATGCATCTATACGCCTTACTCTCCCTCCGAGCCCGAACAATCTTTTGGTAACCCTATTTTCTGATACCAGCGTACGGATTGCATGGCAAGACGTCTCCGGTGCAAACGAGTACCGGGTCTACCAAGCCACCAAAAAATACTTTTCCGACAGTCTCGTTATGTGAAGTCCATGCCGCTTTTATTATTATTATTTGATTTCTGTAACTATTCAGTCGACATGAGGTCAAAAGGGAAGGAATAGGGGCCTTGAAATACCTTGATCACTTCTTCCCATATACTCAAATGGTGTTTGTGTATGGTCTGTATAAATGATTGTATGGCTGCAAATGCTTCCGCTTCACTATCCGATCGAAAACATCCTAGAACTTGTAACAAATTTTGTGTAAACGGCTATACTACCACAAGGAGAAAGTATGGCTGTAACCTGGCACGAAAAATAGGAATTTTTTGCATGAAAAATAGGAATTCCTAAATCAAAATTTGCATGAAAAATAGGAATTTATATGCTAAATCATAAAAAAAGGTAATACCAATAGGCACTGAAAGTATAGCCAATGCTATACTGTTACTTGCATACTCATAGCTACAAACCCCCAAG
>JAITJS010000132.1 GCA_031278815.1 Treponema sp. | reverse complement strand
GAATCCTGCAAGGGATTTGCACAGCTTATCAAAACAACAACGCTCAGAAACGCGGTTACTAACCAAAGGTAGACCGAGTCTACTTTCTTTTTCTTCATACTTCCTCCAAATCGAGTATTAAACATGTTCGAGAACCGACCGGGTTCTCGAACACGTTTAATATATCCTTTTGATTACCCTGAGAGTACAAGATATTACATCTACCTTGGTGGATTTTTCTCAGCATTCAAGAGTTTTCGTAATTCTTTAAGGGAGCGAGACTTGATGGTGCACACATTGGCGTAACTCAACCCAAGCCGTTCCGCGATATCCTGGGGATTTAAACCGTGATAATAGGAAAGTATGATGATCCGCCGTTTATGCTCGCTTAATTGGGATAAAGCCTTTTCCAGGGTATCACCCTGAATGAAACGCTCGATTTCACTGGCTTCGTAATCCTTTCCGCTTCTATCCACTAGATTACCATATTTCTTTATAATGGCTTCATGGGTAGCATTATCCCGAAAGTACCGGTTACAGATATTCCGGCTGATGGTATATATCCAAGTTGATTCAGAGGATTTACGGTTATCAAACCGGTCAGCATATCGCGCCACTTCCCAAAATACTTGGCTGGTCAAATCTTGCGCCTGTTCTCGCGAATGGAGTCTTTTCAAAAAATAATGGTATACTTTATCTTTAAATAGACTATACATCTTGCTGATCCAATCCGTATTATGCTGGTTCATGGGGTTCCCTATTCTTGGATTTCTGCAATATCGACGATGCGGGATCCCCTGCGGCGGTGATATCCTCCAGTGCATCGTCGGTTACTATATATTCCGTATAAGAACCACTCTGTTCAGCTTGTTCTATGCATGCGGCTATTTGACTGTTTTCTTCAAAATTACCGTAATAATCTAACAAGAGCGATAAAATATGTTCAAAACTATCTATAATAGTAGTACCCTCTTCTTTTATTATCGCCAGATAGTATTTACTTACACGGCCCATCAACATATAATTTCTTAATTGTAGCAATCATAGGGCTTCGCTATAACATATATGACTCCTCAACGAAGGCTAAAATCAATTTAGATACTTGCATCAACCGCCATAGGCTGGGAATCAAGCCGTTGCCGGGCGACGAGATCCGCAAAAACACCTCCTTGGGCTATCAATGCTTCATAAGTTCCGTCTTCAATAATGTGTCCTTTATCCAGCACCACGATCCGGTCACAATGACGGATGGTCGAGAGGCGGTGGGCAATCACCAGACGAGTGCTTTTGAGAGAACCCAATGCGTCGGCTATCTTCTTTTGGGTAATATTGTCCAAGGCCGCAGTGGCTTCATCCAGAAAGAGGATCGACGGTTTTGGGGCAATAGCCCGAGCCACCATGAGCCGCTGTTTTTGACCACCGGAAAATCCGCCGCCATCTTCCCCTACGAGGGTAAACATCCCCATAGGCATGGCGCGAATATCATCCGCAAGACCTGCAAGCTCCGCTGCTTCCCAGGCATCTTCCAGGGAAAGCCCAGGCATAGAAAGGGCAATGTTTTCATAGATACTTCCAGAAAAAAGTTTGCCGTTCTGCATAACCACGCCGATTTTCCGGTGCAGCGATTTTACATCCAATTTTTCCAGGTCCCTGGAATCGTAATAAATAGATCCTAACAGGGGCTTTTCAAACCCCAGCAGTAACCGGAGCAAGGTCGATTTACCACAACCGGTTTTACCCACAATGCCCACATACTGACCCCGTTTGATGGTTAGGGAAAGGTTATCAATGAGCATGGGGGTATGTTCGGAATACCGGAACGAAAGGTTGTTCAGTTCAATCCTACCGGTAAGATGGGTAATCCCTTCACTTTTTGCCGATAATTCAGGAACCGCCTCCATAATGGGAAGAAGAAAATCAGCCATAGGCTTGATACGAGACAAAGAGGCTGCCTCACGGGAAAAGGACAGAATGACTCCTGCAAGCATACCATAGGCGATATGGAAGGACATAAAATCCGCTACCGTAACTGATGCATATCCGGCGCTCAGATAAATAACCATGAGACCCAAGGCGCTGATAAGACTGGTGATGGCTGCGCCAGCCTGAATAATGAAAGGGGGGTTAAAATCAATTTGAGCAATTTTACCGTATTTCCGAGCCCACTGGGCAAAAGCCCGGGTTTCAGCGCCCATCAATTTAATCTTCTGGATACCTTTGAACAATTGAAAAATAAGACCATTCGTGGCTGCGGTGTTTTTAATCCGCTTATCCATACGCTTTCCCTGCGTTACCAGCAGGAGGATCGAGAAACCCACGGTTACCCCCAGCACGGCAAACCCGGGAAGCGTTAATGCCGGAGTATACAACGCAATTTGATAGCCATAGATCAATGAAAAAAGAACGCTTATGAAGATCGAATACAGGGTATCGGTGATGAGATCGCAAAAATCCTCCAGCACTTGTATCCGTTCCGCCATTTCACCGGCATTGTAGCGTTTAAAAAAGGGAACTGGCAGAGAAAGCAATCGGCTCATAAAAGCGGCTACTAAGTTAATTTTAACCATGGTCATCCTCCGGGACCGGAGCAGATTTTTACAAATGGTGAGCAAAAAAGAAGAACCGCTCACCCCAATAAGGAGGAGCATAACGGAAAGCAAAAGCCCCTCGTCTGCCGTGGGGATAACCGTGAGAAAAATGAGATTATAAACCACCGGACTAATAAGCCCTACCAAGGTTATTGCAAAGGTGAACAAGATATAGAAGACCCAATCGGCTTTTGGTATGGACCGGGCCATATACATGAACAAATCAAAAAGAGTAATAGTACGCTGGGGTAAAGGCCGGTAAAAACAAAAGGCATCCTTCTCAATAGTCGCTGCACGAGAGGCGTTCACCCGGACCATGTCGCCGGTGGTATCATCAAAATAGCGGTACCCTGCAAACTTTCCGGGAATAAGGGCTAGGGGTTTTCCGTCTTTCTTCGCCAAGAGCGGGCCGATACAGTCCTCATGCCAGCCTTTAGCTAGATGGACCCTTCGCTTTAAAATACCGGATGGACGGAGGATATATTCCAGCCGCTCTTGTATATCTTCCATGTCTGCCGGAGGCTCAACCGCTTCCTCGCCGAAATATGAAAGAATCTGGTAAAGCGCGGTTTGTCCCTGATCTCGATTACCCCGGAGCATAAACCATACTGCCCGTTCACCCATGATCGGCGTCGAAAGGTCTGCAAAGGCTTCTTTAAGCAATACTTCTTCATTTAAAAGCCGTGTGTGTATTAGTTCTTGAAACCAACTCATGCTATACTCTCCTTATTCTGTTTGGATAAGCCTGGTATAAACCCGCTTGTTTTTGAAAAGATCCTCATGGGTTCCCCGTTCGACCACTTTGCCTTTATCTAACACAATGATCTCATCACAATCCCGGATAGTAGATAGCCGGTGGGCAACAATGATACAGGTAATATCCCGGCGTTTAATTGCCTCCATAACGTCATATTCGGTCTTGGCATCCAGTGCCGACGTTGCTTCATCAAGGATAACAATAGTTGGATCCTGGGCGAGGATTCGGGCAATTTCCATACGCTGCTTTTGTCCGCCGGAAAAATCCTTGCCCCCTTCCATCAGCTGATAGTTATAACCGTTTTCCCTGACTACAATGTCTTCATGAATTTGTGCATCCTTTGCCGCAAGGATCATCTCAAAATCCTCTATGGACTTATCCCACATTTTGATATTGTTATGGATAGTATCTTCAAAAATCGTAATATCCTGATCTACCACCGCCAGGGAGCTGGTTATCACTTCCCGGGGTATTTCTCTTAGGGGAATACCATCAAAGGTGATTTCTCCGCTCCAAGGTGTATATAAACCGGAAATGAGTTTACCCAGGGTGGATTTTCCGCAGCCCGAAGCGCCGACAAAAGCAACCCGAGATCCCGCTGCAAGTTCCAGGTTGAAATTTTCCACTAAGGGAGCGGCTAATCGTGAATAACCAAACGTAACGTTTTTGAGCGAAAGAGAACCGGAAAGTTTATGGTATGCTTTATCCTTGACAGCCTTGACTGCAGGAATATCCACAGGATAGTTCATCACATCCTCAATACGCTCCATATCGGTGGTCATTTCTTGAATAGCCTGCCCAGCTTCTACCAGGGAATTCACCGGCTCAATAAACGAGGTAAGAAAGCTCTGGAAAGCCAGGAGCATACCGGTGGTAAAATGCCCGCGGATAATAAAATGCACCCCCAGTCCCAACACCAGAAGCCCTGATAATTTTTCAAACAAGATGGGAAGCTCCCCTAAGAGGTGGTTTAACTTGGTAAACCGCACTGATGCAGCATTAACCGAGGCCTGGTGTCCCGACCATTGTTCAAAATACCGGTTCTCTGCACCGGAGGATTTGAGGGTTTCAATCATATCAATACCAGCTATCGTAGCAGATGCAAGTTTCCCCTGATCCCGGGCTTGTACCTGGGTTATGGCAATCCGCTTGAGGGAGACCATACGGGCTATGCCTACATTGATGAGTACCGCCGTTACCCCCACCAAAGTAAGGGGCAAGCTGTACCGGAACATTACTAAAAAATAGAAAATAAGCATAGCCAAATTGAGAATCTGAGGGCCCAGGATGTGGAGTAAGGTTGCGGCCACATCCTGGTTAGATTCCTGCCGTAGCGCTATATCCCGGGCCATACGTTGGGAAAAGAACTCCATAGGCAGCTTGAACACCTGGGTAAGAAACTGGATATTAGCGGTAACCGCGAATTTTCCTTCAACTTTAAGGAAGTATACCGATTGGAGCAAGCTGACAATGAACTGAATCAACGCCGCACCAAGCATCAACTGCAGGAGGCCCCAGAGCCAACCGGGGCTGATTCCCGATAAGATCCGATCTATAAATACTCGGGAAAATACCGGGTTCACAATACCCAAGAACGCAGTAAGGATACCGGTCAGTATAATAAAAATGAAGGGAGGCCCCATTCCCTGCATACGAGAGGCGACAAACCCCCAAATGCTTGGAGGCTTACCCCCCTTTACAAAGTCCTGGTTGGGTTCAAAGGTGAGGGCAATACCGGTGAAGGATTTATCGAATTCTTCCCAGGTAACTTTGATACCCTCGCCTCGGGCAGGATCATTCAACAACGCAAAAGGCCCCTTGAAACCCCGGAATACCACAAAGTGATTACAATTCCAATGGATAATACAGGGCAGCGGTAGGGTTTTAAGACCCTCAGGCTCCATGCGGAAGCCTTTTGCCGTTAAGCCGTAGGTACGGGCAGCCCGAAGTATATTCTTTGCATTTGAGCCATCCCGGGAGACCCCGCAGTCCTTTCGAACCTGCTCTAGGGGTAACCATTTCCCATGATAGGCCAATACCATAGTCAAAGATGCGGCGCCACATTCTAGCCACTCCATCTGCATGATCTGAGGGCAGGTTACGTATTTCGACCCTTTATGCGCTTTCATTGTGCTTGCTCCAGAGAAATAAAATGATTATAGAGGTGTTTGGAAACTTCTGTTTCTGTCGAACCAAGGGTTCGTCAAATTTCGTTAAAAATACTGCAATTTCGCAGCCGGCGAACCAAGGGTTCGTTGACGAGCAATTCCATGACTTGAAACAGACGTGAGTCTGTGGCAACCAACCAGGTTGTCGAACAAGTCTAATAAAAGGAATACTTAAATACATGATGGTAGGGGGGGGGGGGTATTAGTTTGACTTAAAATCATCTTAATTAAAAATAAAATCAAACGGATGAACCCGTTCAATCGTAAAGATAACCGGAACAAAAACAAATCCTCCAAGATTATGACCTTCAGGCGTAATTGATTCATCAGTAATCCGGATCATAACCCGCATATTCCAGTCTGCCAGGCCCAGAACAGAAGCGGCATAATCGTTAGAAAGTGTCTCTGACGCATTATCCCGGGAAAGCGGCGCATACAAAATATCGTTTATCTGAGCCGGTAACCCGGCTAGATGTACAGTCATACCGACTTTGAGGTCTGCCCCCTGTTCAACCGGTAAAAAACAGACATAGTCCCCGCTTGCCTCCGCTAACGCAGTTGAGGATACCATGATCGGTATAGTAGCGGTAGCCGCCCAAATCACTACGGAAGCCAGGAGAATAAAAAGCGCTCCCAGAACTATCCATATACTTGGATTGGCAACTTTGATATAATTAAAAAGTTGTTCCTGAGATGAAACCTGGGTTAAACTTTCCTTCCTGAGTAATGATGCCCTCATCGTGTTGATATCTCCTTCGTATCGTTATCTAAATCCAGTAACGTGAAAAAATTCCCTGGGATCCGGACTCCCAGCCTTTTCAGAGCAAGTCTAAGTTGGAACGAAAAAAAAGGCAAGTACCATATTCATCGCCAATACCAAAAATCGTGGAATTTTTCTAACTTTTTGCCCCCCGTAATGATTTCATTCGTAAGCATCGCCTAGATCAATGGTTAGACAATAATAGTATGATGAAGGTAATAACTATAAAAGACCGGTACAGGTCTTAGTAGCAACAAGTCATGGAGATAGATATGCCGGATACAGCAACAAAAGAACAAGAAAAATAAGAACAGACCCAGCCTCAAGTTCAGCAGGAAGAACTAACGGATGAAGAACTTGATCAAGCTAGTAGAGGGTAAGCGGGGTAAGGATTGAAATACCTCGAAGGCCCGATAAACCTAAGAAGGTGTAATCATTGCTGCTGCTATAGACCTCCTCACCTCTGCGTATGCGGTCATAAGGCTTCGCCATCCGCAGTGTCCCAACTCCGGGTCTTGTAGGTAAATCCACTCTGGAAAATCAGGGAAAATGTACCCAGGTGGAAGGCGTAACCTAGTGTTCTGTCTAATACAGCTTGTTTAATTCAAACTAGGTACGCCATCAAAACAATGAAGCATGTATCCGCGAATGACGCGAATTTTCACGAATTGGTGGGGGTGTTGTTCAGGAAACCCGTGTTAATTCGTGTAATTCGCGGGCCCTTGAATTATATAAATTGAATTGGATAGAATATGAGAATGTACCCCCTTACTTTTTTAAGCATATATGGTATGATCATTTTAAGGCTGTTAGGGCCTGCATAAACTACATACAGAGGAAAGACCGATGAAAGAAGTATATGATTTTTTAAAAAAAAGCGGAATCTATTATCTTGCGACCGTTGAGGGCACTAAGCCCCGGGTTCGTCCTTTTGGAACGGTGGATATATTTGAAGATAAATTGTATATCCAGACCGGAAAAGTTAAAAACGTGTCGAAACAAATACAGGCAAATCCCCATATCGAGATCTGTGCCATGAGTGAAGATAAATGGATTCGTATAGAAGCGGTGGCAGTAGAGGATGACCGGATCGAAGCAAGGCAGCACATGCTGGACGCATATCCTCAATTGAAATCCCGGTATGCCGCTGACGATAGTAATACCCTGGTTCTGTATCTCAAGGACGCGCGGGCGACTATCGAGTCTTTTACCGACGAGCCGAAAGTAATTCAATTCTGAAGGAGCGTATCAGGATAAAACGAGGCCTATCCGGGTAGCCAGCCGGTGGGCCCCATCTCTGGTATAATTTCCTAGGGGAGAGGCTTAAAGAAACGAAGAACCCCAGGGGCCTGAGCACACTGGTCCCCGAACTGGGCGGGCAAAACCGAGCTTTTTAGCGGATGAGCATGGCGTCCCCATAACTATAGAACCGATATCCTTCCTGTATCGCTGCCTGATACGCCGCAAGGAGGCGCTCCCGGCCTGCAAACGCAGAAACCAGCATGAGCAAGGTTGATTCAGGGGTGTGGAAGTTGGTAAACAGGGCGTCCACTACTTTGAAGGTATAGCCGGGGTAGATAAAAAGCGCGGTGGCCCCGGTTCCTGGTTCAAGGCCTCCCTGCTTCCAGGCTGATTCGAGGGTACGGACGCTGGTAGTCCCCACGGCAATGATCCTACGGCCCTCGGCCTTAGCGTGGAGGATCTGCTGGGCGCTGGGGCTATCAATACTGAAAACTTCTTCGTGCATGGGGTGATCTTCAATGTGCTCAGTCCGTACCGGAAGGAAAGTCCCCAAGCCCACATGGAGGGTGATAAAGACGCACTCAATCCCCCGCTGGGAAAGCTTCTTAAGGAGTTCCTGAGTAAAATGCAGACCTGCAGTGGGCGCAGCAGTGGATCCGGTAGGTTTCGCATACACTGTCTGATATCGTTCCTCGTCCAGGGGGGTGTCTTTCCGCTTGATGTAAGGCGGTAACGGAATATGGCCGTAGCGGTCAAGCCAGGGATCATCCACTGGATGGTCAAACCGCAGCATCCGATATGCTCCTGATTCCCCGGTAATTTCCCCTTCTCTCTCACCCTCAAAAACGTAACGGCTTCCCAAACGGCGACGCTTGGCCCGTTTGGTCATCGTTAGCCAAGTACAAGCATCCTGTTGTTTTAGGGGGTTCAAAAGGAGGAATTCCACCGGCGTCCCCTTTTCCTTGGAGACTCCCACAATCCGAGCCTTGCGGACCTTAGAATTGTTAAACACTAAGAGAGAACCCGGTTCCAAAAGAGCGGGTAAATCCGCCACCTCTTGATGCATAGAGTTGCCGGTACGTCGGTCCAACACCATGAGCCGACTGCTTCCCCGGGTTACCGGCGGAAACTGGGGGATGAGGTGTTCAGGTAATTCAAAAGAGAAATCCGTTAGTTTCATTTTTATCCTGGGTCATGGGCTGGGTAAGTCCCAGGTGGGCGTATGCTCGATCCGTTACCATCCGGCCCCGGGGGGTACGCTGGAGCAGCCCCGATTGGACGAGATAGGGTTCATAGTAATCCTCTAGGGTATCCACTGCCTCACCTACGGATATGGCCAGGGTTTCTGCACCTACTGGCCCTCCTTTGTACCGTTCGATGATGATACGGAGGATCTCCCGATCGTACTGTTCAAGACCTAAGGGGTCTATCTCAAGACGGGTGAGCCCTTCCTGCACCACATCGGGGGTAATGGAAGCCAGGGCAGGCCCTCCCAGGACTTGGGCAAAATCACGCATACGCCGAAGCAGCCGATTTGCCACCCGGGGAGTCCCTCGGGAGGATTTTGCAAGGAGCGAAGCAGCCTCATCGTCGATGGAAATTTTGAGAATCCCTGCGGAACGCCGGATGATCGCTTCCATATCCTCCTGTTCATAGAAGGAGAACCGGCAGCTTATTCCAAAGCGGCTTACCAAGGGACTGGAGACATTCCCGGCCTTGGTAGTAGCTCCCACCAAGGTAAACGAAGGAATAGGGATCCGGATGGTGCGGGCGCTGGGGCCTTGGCCGATGATCCAGTCCAGTTCATAATCCTCCATGGCGATGTACAGCATTTCTTCCATAGCGGGTTTGAGCCGGTGGATTTCATCAATGAAAAACACCGTCTTATCGGTTATGGTGGTGAGGATCCCCGCGAGGTCTTTGGGTTTATCCAGGGCCGGGGCAGAAGTAACCTTAAAATCCACCCCCAACTCATGGGCTACCACCTGGGCCAGGGTGGTCTTTCCCAGTCCTGGCGGGCCAATCAAGAAGAGATGATCCAGGCTTTCTTTTCGCGCTTGAGCTGCGGTAATGAAGATACCCAGGTTCTCCTTCAGTGCGGCTTGGCCTACGAATTCCTTGAGGTTCTGAGGTCGCAGGGAAAGGTCCCGTTCATCTTCAGGAAAGGATTTTTCGGCATGTACCACTCCACCGTCATAGTTCCCTCTGGAAGGCGCCCCTTTGCCCTGACTTTTCCCTGCAAGGTTTTGAGGTTTCATTTTTCCCATGCTTCCCCAAGGCCCCTTACTGGGTAACGAACTCTTGCCCTCGGGTTTCCAAGACCTTCAAAGAAGAGAGATTGATGCAGATATAGGGATACCCATCTTCTTCATAGGCCCCTAGTACACCGATGGCCTCGACCCAGTCGTTCTCTGTAGGATAGATGGCATCCGCCTGCTCCCACATCACCTCAAAGCCCGCGTTTCCGTCGTTTCCGCAGCACCCAGGACCATAGCGAATCACAAAATAATAGGGAGACTCGGTACTGGAATAGGATTGGGTCTGGAAGATGCCTTCCAATTTAATGGTTTTACCCAGATAATCTTCAGGGTTGAGATAGACATCGTTGGTTTGGGCGATGAACATCTTTTCTTTAATTTCTATGAGTCCCTGATTGGCTTGATATTTGGGGTCCACCGTAACCAGCCGTTTATTGGCCTCTTGCGTATCCCCGGGTAAAACCAAAACAGCGGATCCCGCTGCGGGAACCGCCGGCGATTCAGGGACCAAAAGCCCGCCGGAACCGGCAATCCCCGAAGACCCGGATCCGACTCCTGGGAGGACAACCCCCGCGGTGCCATTCTTGTTGGTCCATCCTGATAAGGCCACGCCTTGCTTGCCCTTACATCCGCTTACCCCGAGCATACTTAGGGTCAAAAGTAGCCATAACCCTGTTACTTGAGAGGATCTACGTATCGGTCTCATGGTTTCATGCTCCTTATTTCTTTATTTTCCTTATTGTAATAGTAAAAATAACATAAACCAGGTTTTTTTTCAAAACTGCACATCCTAAAAAGCCGCTCCATAACAAATCTATCCCTTTCTGGGCTGTGCACGTATCCCATGAATACCCCAAAACACCAGGAAGGCGGCTATATTGACGATAACCACACTGGCCCCGGTGGGGGTAGCGTAGATATAGGAAATGAGCACCCCCACGAGGAAACACCCCACGGACACCAGGGCTGAACAGAGGGTAACGGTCTTAAACCGCTTGCACAGGCGCATACTGGTGAGCGCAGGAAAGATAATAAGCGCTGAGATCAGGAGGGCCCCCATCATCCGCATTCCTAAGACAATCGTAACAGCGGTCAAAAAGGCGATGAGCATGTTGTATACCCCGGTCTTGGTGCCGGTTGCCTTGGCAAAGGTCTCGTCAAAGGTTACCGCGAAGATTTTATGGTAGAAAAGGATAAACAAGGTCAATACAATCACCGACAGGGTGAGGCTTAAGTAAACATCCCTTTTACTCATAGCCAGGATACTGCCAAAGAGGTAATTGCATACATCGGTGTTCATCCCGGTGGTCATGGAAATTACCATCACCCCGATGGCCAAGGCCCCGGTTGAAATCAGGGCAATCGCCGCATCCCCCTTGATGCGGGCATTTTCGCTCAATCGTAACAGGAGAAAGGCCGCCAAAACCACAATGGGGATAGACACCGTGAGAGGCGCCAGGTTTAGGGCACTGGCAATGGCAAGGGCGCCGAACCCCACATGGGACAAACCGTCGCCTATCATGGAATACCGTTTCAAGACCAGGCTCACCCCCAAGAGGCTGGCGCAGAGGGAAACCAGAAAGCCCACCAGCACTGCCCGGACAATGAAGGTATACGAGAACATATCCCGTAAAATTATCACCAACTCAATTTTATCCATCCTGTTCCTCCGGGTAGTTTCCCAGAAATTGTTTTCCCAGCGGGGATTGGGCATAGGCTTCGGCACTTCCGAGGAAGAGCGGGGCCCCCTGTACGTGGAGTATCCGCCTGGCATAGGTAAGGGCCCGCTTAATATCGTGGGAGATCATCACCACCGCGATCCCCCGCTCCTGGTTTATCTGGGCAATTAACCGGTACAGGTCCGTACTCGCCAAAGGGTCAAGTCCTGAGGCAGGCTCGTCCAAGAGCAACAGCTTCTGGGCCGCACACAGGGCCCGGGCTAGGAGGACCCGCTGCTGCTGACCGCCGGATAGTTCCCGATAACAGTGGTTCCGTAGTTCCCGGATCCCCAGGCGGCTGAGATTTTCTGCTGCCGCCGCTTTATCCTGTTTGGAATAAAAGGGCCGGCTTCCCCGGCTTCCTTGACGTCCTGATAACACCACTTCATAAACCCCGGCAGGAAAATCCCGCTGTGCCGCGGTATGCTGGGGGAGGTACCCGATTTCATTGGTTCTAAGCCCCTCTCCCAGGGTAATACTGCCGCGCTGGGGGGGCAGCAAGCCAAGCATACCTTTCATAAGGGTACTCTTACCAGAACCGTTCTCGCCGGCTATGCAGAGATAATCCCCAGCATCCACTTCAAGGTTGATTCCTTGAACCACCAGAGCCCCATCATAGGCAAAAGCTACATTTTGACAGATGATAAGCGCCATTATCGCCCCGTCCTCCCCAGGGATAAACATACATAAATCACGGCCTTAGTATAGGTATTCTTCCCTTGAAATACAAGAGTAGATAAAGGCGTAGAAAAAGTTTGGGCCGGTGGAAGGAACTGATTCCGCCTATGCTTTACGGTGTTAGAACCGTTCCCAAAACTGAAGTTTTAGGAGAGCCTCTGTTGCTGTGGGTTTATCTTCTAATGCCGGTTCGTTCTTGACAAATCCCCCTTCAGGCAGGATAGTTAGAGAAAGGTTCGTTACAGAGGAGTTTATTCGTGCAGTTACGTCCCTCCTTTATGCAGGAGCAACGTTTAAAGATGAGTCCCCAACTCTATCAGTCCATTAAACTGATGGAGCTTCCTATGATCGAACTGAGAGAAACCATAGAAGCGGAAATTGAACGAAACCCTGCCTTGGAACTGGTGAAAGACCCCCTCATGGTTTCTTTGGAAGGAGCTTCGGGTGTTCAAAAAGAAGAAGATGACTATTTTGAGACGAGTTCTGATTCAGGTTACATCCGCCGTAACGGGGATGAAGCTGCTGATGAACAGCATAAATTTATCGAAGGGGTCCTCACCCGGTCTGAAACCCTGCAAGAACATCTGTTATGGCAGTTACGGCTTGAACCTATAGATGCTGAAACCCGGCGTCTGGGAGAACTGCTTATCCAAAATTTGGACAACGACGGTTTCCATAAGGAACCGGTGGAACAACTCTTACCCGGGGAACCTACGGATCGGATACAGGCAACTATGAAAGTGGTACAATCCCTGGATCCCGTGGGCACCTGTACTGCGGATTATCGGGAATCCTTGCGGGTACAGATCGCCCTGCTCCCCGATGCCCCGGAGGGTGTACTTGAGGCCCTTTCATACTTGGAACTCCTGGAACGGGTGAGAGCTGGGGATCTTGCCAAGAAGTTAAACCGTACCCTGGCGGAGACCAAGGTGATTCTTGAACGGATCCGGGCCTTATCCCCCTTTCCCGGTCGGCAATTCGCTTCAGGAGACACCCGGTATGTGGTTCCTGATGTGCAGGTTTTAAAAAAAGAAGGAGAATTCGTGATTCTCCTCAACCATGAGGAAATTCCTGTGTTGGGGATCAATCCCTTTTTTATGCAAATTTCCGACAAAAAAGAGGGAGATAAGCCAACTCGAGATTTTGCCAAGGAAAACATCAAAGAGGCCCGTTGGTTTATCCAATCCATCAATCGGCGGAACCATACCCTCTTGCGGGTTTCTCGGGCCATTGTCGAATTCCAACGTTCCTTTTTCGTGAAGGGTCCTCAGTACCTAGCTCCCCTTACCCTGCGGGATATAGCCGAAGAACTGGGGGTTCATGAGACCACGGTTTCCCGGACTGCCAATGGTAAATACATGCAGACTGAATGGGGTATTTTTGAACTCCGTCATTTTTTTACCAATTCCATAAGCGGGGCAGGTTCTAGGGGTTCTCGCTTTTCCAAAGAGGGAGTCAAAGCAATAATCAGAGAACTCATATCCGGGGAAGAGCGGCATCTTTCAGATCAGGAAATAACCGGACTCCTGGCTAAACGGGGAATTCACCTGGCCAGACGAACCGTTGCCAAGTATCGGAACGAACTGGATCTGGGGCCATCATATACCCGCTGAAGGGTGAGGGGTCTAGTTTTTTCTTTATATTTTCTTTAAGTGAGGAGCTATTATGAATATTGATATCAAGGCCGTTCATTTCACCTTGAAGGATGATGCCCGGGAGTATTTGAATCGTAAACTGGGCCGCATACACAATGCAGAAAATATGATCATCGATCTCCTGTTTACCCTTACCAAGGATAAAGACTTCGCCGCAGAGGTAACGGTCAATTTTCGCTGGGGTGTTTCGGTACATCTCAAAGAAAACGATTTTGAACTTAACCCGGCCATTGATAAACTCATTGATAAACTAGATGTAAAGATAGTCAAAGAAAAGGAAAAAGTCAGCAATAAGCGCTAGGGCTTTGTTAAGCTAGGTGGAGGGGTATATACAGAAAAGAACCCCTCCACGGTACCCGTAGGGGTTTCCTACGGATTGCGATTCAACGGTTTAGTAGTCCATTCCTCCCATACCGCCCATTCCGCCGCCACCAGGCATAGGGGCTGCTTCTTTCTTCTCAGGGATGTCGGTAATGGCACATTCGGTAATGAGCAAGAGGCTTGCGATGGAAGCGGCATTCTGGAGGGCAGAACGGGTTACCTTTGCAGGATCGATGATACCGGCTTTCATCATATCCACCCATTCCATCTTAGCCGCATCAAAGCCGATCCCCTTCTTTTCAACTTTGGCTTTGTCTGCAATGACCGCGCCGTCAAGCCCTGCGTTTTCCGCGATCTGCCGGATGGGTTCTTCCAATGCCCGTTTAACGATCTTGAAACCCACCTTTTCATCGTCCGTGAGCCCTATGGTATCCGCTTTGTCCAAGGCAATGGCCGCCTGAATCAAGGCAATTTCACCGCCGCTGACGATTCCCTCTTCAATAGCCGCACGGGTGGCGGAAAGGGCATCTTCGACCCGGTGTTTCTTCTCTTTCAGCTCTACTTCAGTGGCCGCTCCCACATTGATTACTGCCACGCCTCCGGCCAGCTTCGCAAGCCGCTCTTGCAGCTTCTCCCGGTCGTAGTCGGACGTAGTATCTTCGATCTGGGCCTTGATCTGGGCGATCCGATCCTGGATTTCCTTGGGTTTTCCCGCGCCGTTGATGATGGTGGTGTTGTCCTTGTCAACCTTAACGGTCTTGGCCTTACCAAGCTGGGAGATTTCGGTATTCTCCAGTTTGATCCCCAGTTCTTCGGTGATCACTTCCCCGCCGGTGAGGATGGCAATGTCTTCCAACATAGCCTTGCGGCGATCTCCAAAACCAGGAGCCTTAACCGCACAGGTCTTGAGGGTACCCCGCAGACTGTTCAGCACCAAGGTAGAAAGAGCTTCCCCGTCCACATCTTCGGCAATAATGAGCAAGGGCTTGCCGCTCTGGGCCACCTTTTCAAGGAGGGGCAGCATATCCTTCATGGAAGAAATTTTCTTGTCGTGGATGAGGATATAGGCGTCTTCGTACACACTGGACATGGAGTCCCGGTCGGTTACGAAATACGCGGAAATATAACCCCGGTCAAACTGCATACCCTCAACGAATTCGATGGTGGTATCCATAGTTTTGGACTCTTCCACGGTGATAACCCCGTCTTTACCGACTTTGTCCATGGCATCGGCGATGGTTTTACCGATTTCACTGTCATTATTGGCTGAAACTGAAGCAACGTGGGAAATCTCTTCTTTGTCTTTGATTTCCTTGGCATTTTTCTTGATTTCTTCCACCGCGATCTCTACCGCTTTGTCAATACCCCGTTTCAATTCAATGGGGGTCATCCCGGCAGCCACGGATTTAAGTCCCTCTTTAACCAGGGAATAGGCCAACACCGTAGCGGTGGTGGTACCGTCTCCTGCCACATCATTGGTTTTGGTAGCTACTTCTTTGAGAAGCTGGGCTCCCATGTTCTCATACGGGTCTTCCAGTTCTACTTCCTTTGCCACAGAAACACCGTCTTTAGTAACCGTAGGGGCTCCGAATTTCTTGTCTAATAGGACATTCCGCCCCTTTGGTCCGAGGGTAACCTTGACGGCCTTGGAAATCTGCTCAACCCCCGCGAGCAACCTCCGTCGGGCATCTTCGTTGAACAACAACTGTTTCGCCATTTTTCTTTTCTCCTCTTTTATGTACCGATTGATTCGATGGGAACGTGGCCTACACTCTCCCATTACCCATAAACAGGGCTCCGTTAACCGTGCTTCTCTCCTGCCGGCGAATAAACCGGTATATTATGAAATAGATTATTGCCTCATATCGTGCCTGAGGCTTTTTTATAAAATACTAAATAGCAGGCACCTCGGCAAGACTAAAAATTAGGGTATACGCAAAATTTGCCACTTTGTCCAATACTCCTGCTTGGGAACGAAAGTCCTAACCATGAAAACATGGACAAGCCCTGGCCCTGTACGTATACTTAAGCCTATGAATCGCTGGTTTCGTGCGCCCTTATTTTTGCAGGCCTTCCGCTATTCTGTGCCGGTCTTACTAGGCTATTTAGCCATAGGGATTGCCTTTGGGCTGCTCTTAGTGGATGCAGGCTACCCCTGGTGGCTCTCTCTGGTGATGAGCCTTATCATGTATGCTGGGGCTGGTCAGTACCTGGCAGTGGGGCTTTTTGCTGCGGGGACTACCCTGGTGGAAGCGCTCCTGGTACAGCTCGTGGTGAATGCCCGGCATATAGCCTATGGGTTTTCCATGTACAAGCGCTTCAGGGCTGCAGGAGGCTTCAAGTATTACCTCATCTTTGCTCTGACCGATGAAACCTTTGCCTTGCTCTCTTCCCTGCCTGAACCTCAGGGCCCCCATGGGACTGCTCTTGGTCTTGGGACCCATACGCAGGAAGAACGGCGACGGTTCATGTTCTTGGTGGCTCTGTTGGATCAAGGGTATTGGGTTATGGGTTCGGTGATCGGTGCGGTAGCGGGTTCGCTGTTACCCTTTACTATGGAAGGAATCGCCTTTGCTTTGACGGCCCTCTTTGTGGTTCTGATGATCGAACAGATCCTCCGGGTACGGCAGGCCCGGATCTTCGTGATTGCTGCCCTGGTAGCGGTTCTGGCGGTTTTCCTACTTCCCTCCCGGCTTTCGCTCCTGTCGGCTATGGGGGTTTCCCTTGCCCTGGTCCAAGTGCTGCAGCGGCGTCCCTTGCGAGAGGCCCTATGATGGTAAGTATACCCAGCGCCCTGATTTTAACGCTGCTCATGGGGGGGGCTATTTTTTTCTGCCGGGTTCTTCCATTCCTGTTCTTTCGGGATAGGCAGGATATTCCCCCAGCACCAGGGGAAAAGCTTGGACTATTGCTGGAATTTGTGGAAAAGCTCGTTCCTCCGGTAGCCATGACGGTCCTGGCCTTCAATGCCATAAGCGTCCCCTTCATCGCGGATGTCCCCCAGGGACTCTCGGCGTTCATCGCCGCAGGCTTTACCGCTCTGGTACATTTGTGGAAGCGGAATTCCCTCTTCAGTATCTGTGGCGGTACCTTGGTGTACATGTTCATCGGAGAGGTTCTGTCTAAGATGCTGGGTTAGTTTCTTTTTAGGATATTTACCCTCTTGACATATCCTTTTTTTCTCTATACAGTTAAGGGAGAGGGTTTTAGCAGGTCCGATTCTCAAACCCCCGCATGGGTCATAGAGTAGTATACTTTTTTATACAGAGGTTTGGTGATGGTGCACAGGGCTATTTGTAATTTGTTATATCCCCCCCCCCCCCCCCCCAGGAGAATTTTTATCAGCATATAACCGAAAAATCCCCTTTGGGGGACGTTTTGTCTTCGCAGACCTCAAGCGCGAATGGTGCGGCTTGTTTTATCCGCGCAACATCGCAGCTTTTTCACTACGCCGCGAACTCTCCATATCCGCTTGGACACGCGCTTTATTGCCTGCAATCAGGACGTTGCGCTGTGAAACACGCCACGTCCTCTCTGAAACAAGATCCGTCGCAGGCACCGCCGTCGGTGAGACTAAGGAGGTTTATATGAGCTACATTCCCGACAAAGAAGCGGAGTTTATCAAATGGAGCGAGAACTTCATTAAGGGTTCCAAAGAACACGCGGTCGAATTGGGGCTGCCCACGGACAAGCTGTCCGAGATTGAAACCCTACACATTGAGGTCAAGGTGCTGCATGAAAAATACCGGATAAGCGCTTACACCAAAGTCGATATGCAGATGAAAAACGAAAAAAGAGAGCTGCTCAAGAAGAAGGAAGCGGAATTCGTGCTGTTCCACCTCCAGAACAACGACAAAATGACGGATGCCGTCCGCAAGGAACTTCGCATCCCGATCTACGACAAGACCCACACGCCCCATCCCAAGCCTGCCTCTGTTCCGGAGATTGATATCGCGGCGCCCACCCGAGGACGTTGCGGATCAAGTTCCGCCATGAGAATACGGCGCGTTGGGGGAAGCCCGAATTTGTCCACGGGCTTGAATGTCTGTGGATTACAGCAGACGCGCCACTGGCGGAGGTTCGTGACCTGCTATGGGCTCCGGTCGGCGTTCACGACCCGAAGCCCGCTGGAACTGGAGTTTGAGGATGATGAGCGAGGGAAGCGGGGGTATTTCGCGGTGAGGTGGGAGTCCGGCATGGTGAAAAAGGGGCCGAGGAGCGATATTTTCAACGCGGTGATTCAGTAGGGGGCGATGTCCGGGCTGATTGAAGGAGAAAGGAGGCGCCTATGGAGCAACAATAGGTATGACGGATATGCGGTGCGCGCATGATAGGCGTACAACGCGGAACGTGTTCCGGGAGCGTAACCGTTGGTTACGGGAGCCGCCGTGGAAATTAAGAAAGGATAACAGAAAAATTTATTGGAGGTTTGTATGAAAAAACCAACTAACATTGCGTCCATTTGGGTTTTGGCATTGTCTATCATTTTCGTTATGATTGGGTGCGCGTCTGGCCCGAAACTTGGCTCAAAAACTCTTTTACAGAGCTTGCTGAACGTTCTACCTGAAGTGTCTGTAGCTGGAAAAAATTTAAAATTTGAATTCGGCGGCGATGTTTGGATTGCCAAAATTGATGGCAAGAATTTTTCAGCTGGTACCTTTAAATCCGAGGATACCTCTGACGGCAGTATTTTGACACTGAAGCAAACTCATATTTACTCAACAGAGCAAAAGCCTGGGTTTGGAGGCGATGTCGGATGGGTAAAAACACCTGGTACAGCAGACATTGTTCTTGAATACAAAAAAGGTCCGCCTGAATCTCTTACCGCAAAGTAGGAAAATATTTATTTTTTAATCGTGGAAAGTGAATAAAAAGGCGCTTGATAAAAAATTTGAGCGCCTTATAAAATTTGGTTTCTATATTAAATGGAGCGATATTTTCAACGTGGTGATTCAGTAGGGAGCGATGTCCGTGCTGATTGAAGGAGAAAGGAGGTACCTATGGAACAACAATAAGCATGACGGATATGAGGTGCACGCATGATGGGCGTACAACGCGGAACGTGTTCCGGGAGTGTAGCCGTTGGTTGCGGGAACCGCCGTGGAAATATTGAAGGATATAATGGAGGTGAATATTGAGCGATTCAGAAGAATACTTAAAAAAGCAAATTCGAATGGAAAGCCAGCAACAGAAACAATCTGTTGCTGGACAAAAGGCGGCTATCGCAAGTGGAATGTATCCGCCATCATTTTTCATGCCTCTCTCGCTTCAGTTTGAGCTTACCGGACGCTGTAACATGAAATGCCGTCATTGTTACAACCGTTCTGGCGACCTCCCGCCTGATGTTATGACATCTGATCGCTGGAAAGAACTGTCGAAAGAACTTGTTGAGCACGGTGGCATCTTTGAATGTATTCTTTCAGGTGGGGAGCCGCTTATTCTAGGGAACGACCTTTTCGATATCATGGACATATTGCATGACGACGGATCGGTATTCCTGCTTATTACCAATGCGGCTCTCATGGCAAAAGATACCGTACAAAAACTTAAAAAATATCGCTATAAATGGATTCAGATTTCGATTGATGGGTCAACTGTGGAGGCGCACGATGGGTTTAGGCAGGTTTCAGGGAGTTGGGAAAAAGCGGTAAACGCGGCTTTAATGGTTGCAGATGCCGGTATTCCCTTAGCTATAGCAAACACCGTAACTCCTGAAACAATACGTGACTTGCCGGAGATGGCGGAACTCGCATATTTTTGCGGGGCGGCCTTGCTTATCACGGGAGAAGTGTTTCCGAGTGGGCGTGGCGCGTTAAACGACAAGTTGCTGTTGAACAATGAACAGAGAGCGATGTTTTGGCGGCTTATTGAAAAACAGCGGGATATATTTGCGGGGCGTATGCAAATACAGCGTTCCATGTCAAACAGGGCGCAACTTGAAGGCGCGGCTGATTTGCCGGCAGCCGGAGCAATTATTCGTCCAAATGGCGACATACGCCTTGATTGTATTGCGCCTTTTGTAATGGGCAATGTTACCAATGCGCTTTTTTACGACCAGTGGCAAAAAGGCAGAAACGGCTGGCAGGACCAAAGGGTAAAAGATTACATTGAATCGGTCGATCCGTATTCAGGTAAAAGTATATTGCATCAAAACCATGTTGAAGGAGACATTGTATTATGAAACAGGCTTACATTAAACCGGTGTTGTTTCATGGGAAAGAACCGGCGGGGCTTATTCCTCTGGTAGCGGGCATAGCAGCGGCGATGGGTGTGTCGCAGGCTGTAGCGGGACTTGTTTTAGGTGCGGCGGCAACCAGCGCGGCCGTAAGTGGAGGCGTTGCGCTCGCCAAAAAAGCTGGACAAAATTATTGCCGCTTGGAACGCTTGCCCGCTCTTGATGGTGTTGAGGTATATGCGTAAATGCTGTTTTTTATTTGAAGGAGATTTCGGAATATGAAGAAGAACTATATCAAACCGGCTTTGATTGCCGGAAGAGAACCGTTAATGCTGATTCCGGCGGTGATTGGTCTAGGGATGGCATTAGGATCGGCTTTGGGTTTGGCGGCTTCCGCCTCCGCTGCTGTCGGCGGACTTGCCGCAGGCGCCGCCGCAGCCGGTCTTGCGGCGGGAGGCGTTGCGCTCGCCAAAAAAGCTGGACAAAATTATTGCCGCTTGGAATGCTTGCCCGCTCTTGATGGTGTTGAGGTATATGCATGACCGCGTTTTCTTACCTTGCAGATCACATCCTTATCCGCAAAGAATTAAAATTGCGTATTGAGGGGAATATCGGCATTGTCTGCAATACACGGGATTTTCGAGTGCATTATCTCAACGAAACCGCTACGATGATTTTTTGTCTCATTGACGGGAAAAGAAGCGTAGCCGAAATTGCCCAATGTTTCCTTGAAACTGTTGATGTTGATCGGGATGTATTTGAGCGTGATTTAGTCGAGATGATACGGGATTTCCAATGGAAAAAGTTGATTGCCTTGAAACTAAATCTGTAACTTTTGTGTGCAGGAAATGCGGGGAATGTTGTCGGCATATTGAATCATTCATTGATAGTATGCCGCATCAGCATAATGGAATATGCGATTTTCTACAGGGGAATTTATGCTCAATATATGAAAACAGACCGAATTTATGCGATTATAAACGCGCTTATAAATACTTTGAAGGGTACTTATCGGAAACTGAGTATAGGGAGCAGGTGATATATTTCTGCGAAAAGTTCAATCAAATGAAAAATATCTGAAATAGTAATTATCTGTACGTAAAAATAGCGCATAACGGCGTACTTTGCGGTGGTGAGGTGGGATTCCGGCACGGTGAAGAAGTGTCTGTGGAGCAATATTTTCAGCGCGGTGATTCCGTAGGGATCGATGTCCGGGAGGATTGGTCTACATATCACACCTATTTTTTTGATACTGCCACAGGGTCGCCCATCAGGGAAAATACCGCCCAGGGCTTCTACGGCAACGCCCTTTCGTACCGGTATCTCCGGGAACCTGGTCTGCTGGAACAAAAACGCCGCACCGCATATCGCCGCTGTACTGGCAACTTTCTACACCACTCGGGAAATGCCTGATTCCACAGGGCTGCTCCATGGAGTCTATTCAAAACCTGATGGAAAAGGCGTGGATGAATGTACCCTCTTTGGGGATTATTTTTATATGGAATGCCTCTCACGACTTTACGGCGGATGGGCACCCTATTGGTAGCTGTCTATGCCACGGTGAACCGCGAGATTTCCTGCATCAAGCGGTCGATGCTGTCCTTGTTCTCCTTACTGATTTCCTGGATCCGGCTTATGGTGCCATTGATTTGGCTCATCCCCAGGGCAATATCGGTCATGCCCTGCATCATATTCGCGGATAAGCCTTCCAGGCTCTGGCCTTCGACGACAATTTTCTTGCTGCCATTGACGATTTCCATGGACTGAAGCCGGACGTTTTGCGTAATGTTTTGCAGTTGGTTTGTGGTTTCTATGACAGTTTGCCGTTCCTTATCCCGTTCTTTCACCGCCTTCCGGATACTCTCGTCTTGCATAGACAAGGATACGGTTTTTATGGCCCTGTCAATATCCTCAAAGTTGCCTACCACCTCGTGAATCGCCCGGATGATCACATCAATCCCTTTTTTCATATTCTTCAGCGCGTTGGATACGCTCTTAGCCTGCATACTGGAGGATTCGGCTAACTTCCGGATTTCATAGGCCACTACGGCGAATCCTTTCCCCGCTTCACCGGCATGAGCCGATTCTATGGCGGCATTCATGGACAAAAGATTAGTCTGACTGGCGATGGTTTGAATGACCGCATTAATTTCGACGAGTCCCTCGGATTCCTGGGCAACTTCCTCGAGGGAAGCCGAGACCTTACTCAAACCGGAGCGTCCCTTTTCCGATGCTGCGGCCAAATCCTGAATATTCCGTTCATTTTGGTTCAATACCTGGGTTACCGCAGCAATGTCCCCGATTATCTTCTCAATCGACCGGGAAGAATAAGAGACGCTTTCCACCTGATTGTCAATAGCGGTGGTGAGCAGGGTAATGCTCTGGATTACCCCTTCTATGGTCCGGTTCATTTCGGTAACCTTGGTCTTTTGAGTGGCGGCTTTCTGTTTCAGTTCCTGACTATTCGTATCGATCTGCTGCACTGCCTGGGAAGAGTCGTTTATCATCTGGGAAAGTTCCGTACCCGTATCAGAAAGGGAATAGCCCTGTTCTTTAATCGCGGTAATCACCGTTTTTAAGCTGTGGGTTAATTGATTGAAGTTCGCCGAAAGCTGGTCTGCTTCCTGGGTAACATACCCTGGGGATTCATGGGTAAAATTACCGGAAGCGATGATCGCAAAGGATTCCCCCAGTTTGCTGAAGGAACGGCTGATGATTTTACTATAGCGCAGGGAAATCACCACCGAA
This sequence comes from Treponema sp., assembly GCA_031278815.1. Lineage (GTDB taxonomy): Bacteria > Spirochaetota > Spirochaetia > Treponematales > Breznakiellaceae > JAIRLU01. The sequence goes on along the minus strand of JAITJS010000132.1, from coordinate 3,894 downwards.
ATAAGGGCTAAAATCAAGACGGCCAGTACCGTAATCAGGATAAAATGGATGAAATTTTGCTGTAATTCCTCGGTGGAGCCCATGGAGATAAGGAACCATTCGGTTCCTGTAAGGGGCGCTGAAACCATATAGCGGTTTTTCTTAAGGCTAATGGTGATGCCGGAGGATACAATCTCATCCTTGGACACCCCTTTTCCCAGGTCTTCTTCAAAGAAGTTTTTATTGAGGACGAATTCCACGTCTTCATATACCAAAAAGGTACCGGTTTTATCAATGAGAAAGGTGGCGCCGTCTTGGGTGATGGTCCGGTTAATAATAATATCCCTTAAGACATCCAAAAACACATCCGTACAAATAACGCCGCTCATGCCCTGGGTATCCCGGCTGGTAGTCCGCACCATGGAAACGCAGAGCTTTTTCGTCCGGGTATCCACATAAGGGGCGGTAAAGACGGTTTTTTCAGGGTTCTCTATGGCGGTTTTAAACCAGCCCCGTTTGGTCTGATCATAATCGTCCGCAGGCTGATAGTCGGTGGCATAGATAATATAGCCCCCTTCCTCAAGTCGAGAAACCACGGTGGTGTATAATACTTGGGAGAGAATAGCATCCGAGGCCAAGACCTGTTTCAGCAGGTCCCGCTGTTTTTCCTGGGGTATCAATTCAATAGCCTTGGCCGTGGTGGTGGTTATGGAGACCGGAGCCATGAGGGTGGAGCGGATATCCGCATCAATGTACTGGATCATGATTTGCGCGGTAGAACGCAGACTGGTTTCGATTATATGGGAGAGGGAAACCAGGGTCATGATTAAAAATACCACTGAAACCGTAAACACCAGAGAAAGGCATAACGCCAGAATCTGTATAGCTAAAGGGAAAGTCTTTTTTCGCATTATCTCGTTCCTTGAGCGCCTGCTGCAGCAGGCCAAGGGCTGCGGAAACAGCGCTCTTGCCTGCCCCTGTACATATCATCCCATGGATCCATCTGTCTCACCTGCCCTTTCCCCTCCCCTCATTACTTGGGTTCAGAGTATATACCTCCATAGAAGAATTGTCAAGTTTTTATCTGCAAGGGTCCGGAGATAAAAAAGCCCCCTCTTCAGTATCTGCAGCGGTACCCTGGCGTACATGTTCATCGAAGCTGTTGGGTTAGCGATACCTTTCATGGAGAGCATGATACGGACTGAGGGGCCGAGAGCAAGAGCACGTTCTAGGGGTTTTCCTCTTATGGTCCCTTACCCTCTTGACATATCCCCTCTTATTCTATAGCGTAGGTTACACGCTTTCAAGTAACCAGATGTTGAAACCCTCTCATGGGTTATACAAACGTATACTTTTTTATACAGAGGTTTGCCGATGACAGATAGGGCTGTTTGTAGTTTGTTATACCCCCCCCCCCCCCCCCCCCCATTTGACCTAGGGGTTTACCTCCTCCTTAGGGGAGGAGCGCAGTGAGTACCCTCAAAGATTACGCCGGACTCCTGCGCTTCCACCATTACATCAAAAATCTCCTCATATTTATTCCGCTCTTTTTCAGCCTTGGCTTTTTTAATAGCCGATCTCTCGCCATCTCCGCACTGGGTTTTGTGGTTTTTTCGATCCTCGCTTCCATCGTGTATGTACTCAATGATATACAGGATAGAGAAAAAGACCGCCTGCACCCTACCAAACGCCTGCGGCCTCTCGCTTCCGGGAAAATACCGGTGCGCCATGCCCGGATTACCCTGGGTGTATTAGCCGGGGCGCTGCTTGTTCTGGTGGCGCTATTGGGTGTTCTGGAAAACCGGCCAAGTACCTGGGCTGCAGTGGGGCTTTTGGCGGTCTATATGGCCCTCAATATCGGTTATAGTTACGGCTTAAAAAATATTCCTCTGGTGGATATTAGCATCCTCGCTTCGGGTTATGTGATTCGGGTCCTGTTCGGCGCACTGATTATCGGGAGCGCTATTTCGGTCTGGCTCTACCTGGTGATTACCTTGGGGGCTTATTATCTGGGTTTAGGGAAACGAAGAAATGAAATCACCGGTACAGAAAAAGGGAGCGAAACCAGGGCGGTCATGCGGTTTTATTCCCATAATTTCCTTGATAAAAACATGTATATGTGCCAAGCCCTCTCGGTGGTATTTTATGCCTTATGGAGCATAGACAGCGCAACGGTACAAAAATTGCATACCAACGCTTTTGTCTATACCATACCACTTTTTCTGATCATAGTACTCAAATACAGTCTCAACATAGAAACCGCTGCCGACGGAGATCCTATGTCGATTGTACTACATGACAAGATGCTGCTGTTCTTGTGCGCGGTGTATCTGGTATGGGCATTCTGTATTATTTATTTCAACCGGAGCGTCCCATGAATGTTTACGATTTTGACCATACCATATACCGGGGGGATAGTTCTCTTGATTTTTTCTTCTTTGTGTTACGCAGAAGACCCTGTCTTGCCCTGTTGGCGCCCTTACAGGCATGGGGGATCCTGCAGTATCTGTTTCGGCAGATTTCAAAGGAAACCATGAAAGCGTATTTTTTTCGGTTTGTCCGCTTTATTCCCGTAGATGTCGTGGTAGCGCAATTCTGGGAGAGGCATATAAGGAAAATAGCGATCTGGTATTGGGAGCAGCGGAACGACAGGGATGTGATTATTTCCGCTTCCCCGGAATTTTTGCTTGAGCCGGTAGTAAAGGAGTATATGCATGGTACCTTGATAGCCTCAAAAATCGATCCGAAAACCGGCGCATATAACGGGAAAAACTGCTACGGGGAAGAGAAGGTGCGGCGATTCAGGGAAATCTATGCCGATGAAAAGATAGACCAGTTTTATTCAGATTCACTTTCAGATGCCCCGCTTGCCCTAATTGCAGAGAAAAGTTTTATGGTAACGGGCGATCATATAGTTCCCTGGAGTACGTTTAAAGAGTCGTTTATTGAAAAAATCAAGAGAACCTACTTTTCAAGAGATTTTATCATTTTTGTGTTCTGCGGCGGCATGGGAACGCTCACAAACTTTATCTGTTCCCTGTTAATTTCCACCGCGTTAAACCCGTCCCTGTCGTATATCTGCGGGTATTGTCTTAGTCTGTTTGTCGCATACACGCTCAACGCAAAGCTGATTTTTCATGATCCGCTCGCGTTTATTGCTTTTGTCAAATTTGTGATGTCATATATCCCAAATTTTCTCATACTATTCAGTTTTGTGTTGGTGTTTTTGAATATCGCAGGTGGAAATAAAATTATTGTATATGGTCTGGCGGGCTTATTGGGATTACCAGTTACATTCATATTGGTAAAGATATTTGCATTTGGTAAACAGAAATAGGAGTATAAAATGAAAGATTCATCTTTAAATAAGGAAAAACCTTGTAACGACAGTACGATAAAATATATTGTACTATTTTTGATGAGGAGTAAAATATGACGAATTATTTTATTACTGGCGGCGCGGGTTTTCTGGGAATTAACATAACGCGCTTTTTGCTTGAAAAGGGACACAGCGTTGTATCTTTCGACCTTGAAAAGGAATACACCTATCCCGAAAAAAACGACACCCGCGTAAAAGCGATCACCGGCGATATTCGTGATATACAGGCTGTGCGCGACACGATGCGTGGCTGCGACATTGTGGTCCATACCGCCGCCGCACTGCCGCTTTATTCGGAGAAAGACATCCGCACCACAGACATTGACGGCACACGAAACGTACTGCAAGCCGCGCATGAGCTAGGGATTCCACGCTTTATTCAGGTTTCCTCAACCGCGGTGTATGGCATACCAGACCATCACCCGCTGCTTGAACATGATAAACTTATCGGCGTTGGTCCTTACGGCGTGGCAAAAATTGACGCGGAAAAAGTCTGCGAGGCGTACCGCGAAAAAGGCATGATCGTGCCAATACTG
>JAITJS010000056.1 GCA_031278815.1 Treponema sp. | reverse complement strand
CGGAAGCTCTTTTTGTATAAGTATAGTAAAATAAATGCCTGGTGATAATGGTGGAGGTGATATACCCGTTCCCATTCCGAACACGGAAGTCAAGCCCTCTTACGCCGATGATACTGCCTCTCTAAGGGGTGGGAAAGTAGGTCGTTGCCAGGCTTTTTTCTTTCTTGGTTATAGCCCCCTCCTCCTGTAAGGGGCTTTTTATACGATTCTTGCGGAACCTATGATACCTGTGAGCCGTTGAATAGAATCTTTTCATGTTTTCCCCCTTGAAGAAAGGGCCATTCGATAGTACATTGATTACAGGTTTCTTTGACTTTATGAAAATGAGGTCAGAAAGGGAGAGTATATGGCTGATCAACATCAATTAGTCACTTTTCAGTTGGGTGAAGAGTTATATGGCATTAATATAATGGATGTTAAAGAAATAGTTCGGGTTCAGGATATTAGGGCTATTCCAAATGCGCCTATGTATGTAGAAGGCATTTTTAATCTCCGCAGTGAAATAATTCCGATTATTAATTTGCATAAAAGATTTCATTTAAAGAAAATGGCTGCTTCTGAAGATGATGAACTCTTATCGGGCTTTATTATTCTAGATATTGATGGTATGAAGTTGGGGGTAATCATTGATAAGGTTTCCCGGGTGGTAACTATAGAAAAAGACGAGGTGCAACCTCCGCCTCAAATGGTAAGCGGTATTGGGTCTGAATATATTCAAGGGGTTGTTCGCCAAGAGCATGGGTATCTTATCATCTTGGGAATCCGGGATCTTTTCAACCCCAAGGAACTCCAGAAGATTGCTGATCTCCGATAAAGCCTTTAAAAACTGGTTAAAGGTCAAGGATTTACATGAAAGTTGCGGTCTATTCTCCCACTATCCGCCGGAAAGAGATGGATGCAGTGCTTACTGCAATGGTGGAGGATAAGATTGGACCAGGCGAGCAGTCTCGGCTCTTGATTCAAGTCGCAAAGGAGTATCTGGGCTTTGAGTATTGTTTAGCCCTGAGAAGTCCGGTATTTGCCCTTTTTTTAGCCCTTAAATCATTGAACCTTGAAGATGGAGCGGGGGTAGTACTGTCTGCATTATCTCCTCGGTATTATGCCCAGGTTCTTGAAGATCTGAGACTTAGACCCGTGTATTGTGATGTAAGCGCTTCCTTCCCGTGTATAGACCAGGAAACCTTGGAGCAGGCGTGTAAACGAGAGGATCCTTCGCCAAAATGTATTCTCGTGCACCATACTTTGGGCTTTGTACCGGATATGGTTTCCATCGTTCAGGTGGGACTACCGGTTATTGAAGATCGTTCCCAGAGCTATGGTACTGAGGGGAAGCCCGCAGCTTTAGGGGTTTTTACGCTTTTGGGCTTGGAAGAACGGGATATGCTCACATCGGGAGGAGGGGCGCTCCTCTATGGGGTGAATCCTCGGAATGCCTCGGTGTTACGGACTGGGGGGGATTTGCCCCCTGAATACGGCCTCCCAGATATGAATGCCGCCATGGCGGTGGTTCAATTCCGAGAGGGGGCTAAGAATCTTGAAAAACGGAAGGGAGTTGCTCAGATTTATACCCAATCGGCATTGCGTACCCGGCATAAACGGTTTATCCCCCAGGACGAGGAAGGGTATAATCATTATGCTTTTCCTTTAATTTTAGAAACCGGTATGAAAGAGGTAAAGGCCTATGCCAAGCGGAAAGATATTGTTGTGGCCCATGCCTTTGAAGGCACCCTTATGGGAAGCGGTATGGTAGAGCCTATGGTATGCCCTGAAAGTTACTCCCTGTCCTTAAGGACGGTTCTTTTTCCGCTCTATCCCCGGTTGGGAGTAGCAGAAACTGAAAAGGTCGCAAAACTTATTGCAAGCCTTCCTTAAGAAAACACGCGTAAAGGCCCAAAAGAAGGGGGATGGTAATGGCCACGGTAAAAAGGGCGTTGTTGTTTATTAATCTGCATAAAGACAATGCCCGGCAGGTGGCTGATGAAATACGGGAAGAACTGAGCCGTAACCATGTTGAAACCGCCGACTGTGCCTTTATCGGGAAGCCTGATAGGGATGTCCAGGGTAATTATGATCTCGCTTTCAGTCTTGGAGGGGATGGAACCGTACTCTATGCGGCCCGGTCTATGGCGCCTTTAGGGGTGCCGATTTTTCCGATCAATTTGGGTACCTTGGGATTTATCGCCGCAGTACCTCCTGATGAATGGATGCATGTATTTAACGCGTGGCTAGAGGGAAAAATTGGAATTTCCCGGAGGTTTATGCTTGAGGTAACCGTAGAACGGGAAGGCAGAACCGTAGCCCGAGGTTCCTGTTTGAATGATACGGTTATCTCTGCTTCAGGGATAGCGAAGATCATACGTCTCAAGGTAGAATCGGAAACCATGGATCCTCGTGAATATATGCGCCTCGGGCATTATCGATCCGATGGGCTTATTGTCGCGACGCCCACCGGTTCTACTGCCTATTCGGTCTCTGCAGGCGGGCCGATTCTCGATCCGGAGATGGAAGCGCTCATCATCAACCCGGTGTGTCCTTTTACCCTGTCGAACCGTCCTATTGTGGTCCCTGCTCGGGAAGCGGTAATTGTAGAAGTTGAAGCGGAGCAGCGAAGCGGGGTACTCTTGACCTTGGATGGACAGGTAACTGAGCCCTTGGAACCAGGGGATCGGGTTTATATTAAGCAGGCCCCCTATGAGGCCAAACTCATTGCCTCGGACAGGAGTGGGTTTTATAAGGCGTTGCGTACAAAACTTTCCTGGTCCGGAGGGCCTGATGCTTGAAGCGCTGAGCATCCGTAACTTTGCCCTGATTGATGCCCTTTCGCTTACCTTTGAAGCAGGCTTTAATGTGCTTACCGGAGAAACCGGGGCAGGGAAATCGCTCTTGGTGGGATCTTTAAGTTTTTTATTGGGAGCCAAGGTTGACCCAGGAATCATCCGGACTGGAGCTACCGAGGCCCAGGTATCTGCGGTGGTATCGGTGAAAAAGCAGCAGGAGGCCTTGGTCTGGTTGAACGCCCAAGGTATCAGCCCTGAAGATGATCGCCTTATCATTAGGCGGACTATTAAAACGTCAGGCCGAGGCGCCATCTTTATACAGCAGACTCCCGTAAGCCGAGGAGCCTTGGGGGAATTTATGGCATTGCTGTTCGACCTTCACGGCCAGCATACTCATGAATCGCTGCTTAAAAAAGAAACCCATCGGAAGTACCTGGATCGTTTTGCTGGTCTTGAGGAAGAGGCGGGGGCTTTTAACCGGGTATTTCTTGAATGGGAAGCGCAGAAAAAAGCCCTGGCTCGTTTAGTCAGCCTTGCTCGGGACCGAACGATGCGGCTGGACCTGTTACACTATGCCGTGGAAGAGATTACCCAGGGAAATCCTAAACCAGGAGAAATCCAGGACTTGGAACGAGAGGCTCGGCGGCTTGGGGATTTTGAGAAATTAGCAGGCTTCGTGCAAAACCTTGGGGCCTTGCTTTGCGATGAAGAAGGGTCGATCCTTAATCTGAGCCGGAGGATTCGTGCGGTAATGGAAAGCGCCGCGCTTATTGACGGAAGGCTTGCTGCTATGACACAACGCATAGAAGATTGGTATTATGAAACCCAGGATCTGGCGGAAGTATTCCGGGGATACCGGGATGCCTTAACCTATGATCCGGGACGACTTGAAGCTGTGGAGGAGCGGCTTGCCCTATTATACCGGCTCAAGAAAAAATATGGTCGTGATGAAGGGGCGATACAGGCGTATCGGGCTCAGGCAGAAGCGGAGATTGAAGCCCTGACCGGATCCGAAGCAAGTCAGGAAAATCTGGCTACGAAGATTTCGATACTTGAAGCAGAACTTGCTTCCCGCGCTCAGAGCTTAAGCATCCAACGGATTGCTGCGGCGCGTAACTTGGAACCCCGGATCACCGCGATCCTTACCCGTTTGGGGATGCCCTATGCCCGGTTTTCCGTTTCAGTAGTTTCCGCAGTTAGGGGGGGGCGGGGGTCCCAGTACCAGTCTTGGGGAATGGATGAGGTGGAGTTTTTCATCGCTCCCAATGATGGGGAGCCAGTAAAAGAACTTTCCCGTATTGCTTCTGGAGGAGAGCTTTCCCGGATTATGCTGGCCATAAAGACGGTTCTTTCCGATGCAGATCCTTTGGAGACCCTGGTTTTTGACGAAATAGATACGGGTATTGGGGGAGAGGTGGCCTTATCTGTAGGGGAATACTTGGCCAGGGTAGGGCAACATAAACAAATCTTGTGTGTTACCCACCTTGCCAGTATCGCGGTTCGAGCGTATACTCATCTAAAAGTTGAAAAGAAGTATGAAGCTGGGCGGACCGTAACCGGAGTGGCGGTATTGAGTGCAGATGAGCGACGAAAGGAGATCGCCCGGATGCTTGCAGGGGATGCAGGCCCTGTAGCGCTTGCTCATGCAGATGCCTTATTAGTAAAATACAGTGATGGAGTAAAGGATGGCGAAACTTACTGAAACTACTGGTGAAGATCAGTATGTAACAAAAATCAACGAATATAAGGTGATGATTGATAAGATCCTCAAAGCAGAAGCAAAATTAGTGAGTGAACTAGACCAAGAAAGTCCTGATATTCCTTTAAAACAGTTTGATCTCGTGGAAACATGGCTTAATCTTGCCTCATACTATATGATTCTCACCGGTATAGCTCGGGCTGTTTTGAAGAAAGATAATCAGGGGACCCTTGATGAAGCGCGGAAATCCATTAATAAAAGCCTTACCTATCTTGAAGGTATGGTAAGCAGCTATGTGGATGCGCTTTTTACCGACTATGAGGATAAACTTGCCCTCTTGGAGCCGGTGAGTCCGGAACGGCGGTATTATGTGATTCGAAAACTGGGCTTGGCCATTCGGCTGCTTGAAAATGCCTATGGGGATAATAGCAAATGGAAGTGGTCTTTTGTGGAGATGGAGGGTCGCTTCGCCACGGTGACGAAAAATATCTTTGATGTGAGAAACATGGTGACCCATATCGATCCCCGGTCTCCCCACTATGAAGCCACGTTCTACCATTTGCAGTTGATCAAGCGGCTCCTCTTGCAGGCAGCGGAGCGCTATCGGGAACGGTATGAGCTATCCACTGCCGCGCCTGATGATTTTCGCAAGAGTCTCAACCATTTGAACGCCCTGCGGCGGATCCACATCCTGCTCGGAGAAAGCTCTGATGCGGAGATGCTCAAAAAGAAGATCGATTCCTGGTCTGCTAAATTGGAAGCAGACCTCCGGCGGAAAGAGGAAGAAGCCCAGGAAGCGTCTGAGTAAGCATAAGATGCCGTATCGTTCCTTTAAGGTAGCCCTTGGGGAATTTAAAACCCTGTTACCCTATCTTTCCCGGTATCGTATGTCTTATATCTGGGGTTTTGGGTGCCTCATAACTGTGGATGCTGCCCAGGTGCTTATTCCCCAGTTTATGCGTCGGGCAGTAGATTTGATTGCTTCAGGACGTTTTACCTGGCAGGAGATAGGTATCCTCTGTGCCGGTATGGTTGGAGTGATGGCCCTTATCGCCCTGGGGCGCTTCCTGTGGCGGTATTTTATCCACGGCTCTTCCCGGCGGATCGAAATGGAAATCCGGGAAAAATTGTTTGAACACCTCCTCATCTTGTCTTATGATTTTTACCAGAAGCATAAAATCGGGGATCTCATGGCCCGAGCTACTCATGACCTCAATGCGGTGCGTATGTCCATAGGCTTAGGCCTGGTGGCCCTGGTGGATGGCACCATTATGGCGGCTTCGATTCTGGTGATCATCTTCATCCAGGATGCGAAGACCGCAGCTTTTGCAGTACTGCCCCTGCCCTTCATTACCGCTATTATCCTTCTCTTTGGAGGTGCCCTGGGGAATCGGTTCAAGAAAGCCCAGGAAACCTATGCTGCTATGAGTGATGCGGTACAGGAAACCTTCGCAGGAATTCGGGTGGTCAAATCTTTTGTCAGGGAAGGGTGGTTCATCAAAAAATTTGCGGATACCAACGATGATTACCGGGAAGCGAATATGGCCTTGGTTAAACTGTACGGGGCTTTCTTCCCCCTGATTGTCTTTCTCTCAGGGCTTACCACGGTCATCGTACTTTTGGTGGGGGGTATCCGAGTGGTAGAAGGGTTTATGAGCCCAGGGGACCTCTTGGCCTTGTTCCGGTACTTGCAAATGCTCATCTGGCCCCTCATGGGTGCGGGTTTTACGGTGAACATGATTCAACGGGGGGCGGTGAGCCTTAAACGGGTGAATGAGATTTTGGAGACGGTGCCGAGTATTACTTCCTCCCTTACTTCCCCAAACAGGCCGATAGAGCAGGCCGATGCTATCGTCATTCGGGATTTGTCTTTTGCCTATCCTGAAGGGAGTGAGGTATTGAAGGGGCTGAGCCTTACCATCAAGCAGGGGTCTTGGGTGGGAATCCTGGGTCGTACTGGTTCGGGAAAGTCCACCCTCATCAAAGCCATCACTAGGATGATCGATCCCCCACCGGGTACGGTACTGGTTAAGGGTATGGACGTGCGGGATTGGGATCTAGAGGAATTGCGGGGTTGTTTTGGGGTTACCCCCCAGGATAGTTATCTCTTCTCCGATTCTATCAGAAACAACATTTTCTATAGGGTTGAACAGGACGAAGCTTCTTTGGGCAGGGAACAGGGGGAAAGTGCTGATAACCTGCTTAAGCAGGCCCTGGCTCTTGCGGCACTGGATACGGATCTGAAGGGTTTTGCTCAGGGTGCAGATACCCTCATAGGGGAGCGGGGGCTTACCCTTTCAGGCGGACAGAAACAGCGAACCGCCATTGCCCGGGCCCTTATGGGGGAACCGGAATTCCTCATCCTGGACGATGCCCTTTCCGCAGTAGATGGGGAAACGGAAAAACGCATTTTAACCGGCCTTCTAGCCAAACGAGCGGGGAAAACCACCATTATCGTATCTCACCGGGTTTCCACCCTCCGTAATGCGGACTACTTACTGGTTTTGGACCAGGGCCGTATTGCCGAAGCAGGAACACCTTTGGAACTTACCGCTCGGGGCGGCTTGTATGCCCGGATGGCTGCCTTACAGCAGCTTGATCAGAGAGAGACTTCAGGAATTGCTTTGAAGGGTGCGCCTCTTTTGACTGGATCCACGGTTCAGGAGGGCGGCGGTGTCTGACTACTTTGAAACCGAGGAGGTGGTAAAGGGCTATGACCGACATATCGTCGCCCGGATCCTTGCGTATGTAAAGCCCTACCGGTTTCTGGTGTTTTGTACCTTTCTTGCCTTGGGGTTCTCCACCCTGGGGGAATTAGCCATCCCGGTGATCCAGCAGCGAGTCATTGATGAGGCTATTCTTGCCCGGTTCCTCCTGGTGCGAGGGGATGTGTGGACACAAGTAAAACTGACCCTTCCTCAGGGTACGATAGATGCTGTGGAGCGAGGGTTGGCACATCCTCAGTCCATCTGGATCGGGGAGCAATGCTTGGTACCCGTGGGAAAGGATAGGAACATTGCAGGCCACGACGAAGCCCAGCTTAGGGAAAAAGGGGTTGTTGCGGAGGGTGAGTGGTATGCTTTTTCCTATATCCCTGGAGATGCGGCCTATAAGGTGATGGCAGCTCATGAGGGTTTGTTTTTAATCGGGGCGCAGGGTGGGGCTATACAGACTCAGGTTCTTGCCTCCTTGGAGACAGCGGAAATTGCGGCGTTGCGGAGGCAGGATATAAGGTATATTATCTACGCTGCCTTGGTGCTGCTGGGCATCCTCGCCGTGGTCTTGGTGTTCACCTTCATACAAACCTGGACCACCACCCTCATCGGTCAGCAGGTGATGAAGGACCTACGGCTTGCCTTGTTTCAGAAAACCGCTTCTCAATCCACGGCGTTCCTTTCCCGGCATCCGGTAGGTAGGCTCGTAACCCGGTTGACCGGGGATGTGGAAACCATCAACGAATTCTTCACCTCCGTGTTGGTGGCCTTTCTAAAAGACCTCTGTAGCATGCTGGGGGTGCTGGGCACTCTGTTTTTCCTTTCCCCCAAGTTGGCCCTGGTGGTACTTGCTACCTTACCGCCGGTGATGGTTCTCACCGCCATGAGCCGCCTCAGAGCCCGGGATGCCTTCAGGCGGCAGCGGACCGCTTCTTCTCGGGTCAATGCCTACCTTTCCGAGCGTCTTGCCGGGGTACAGGTGGTCCAGCTCTTCCGAGGGGAAGCCAAGAGTGCCCGGGAATTCGGCGATCGTAACCATGAACTCCTGCAAGCAAACCTCGGGGAAATGTACGTGTTTGCCACCTTTAGGCCTTTGGTGGAATGGTTTTCGATCCTCACCGTGGCGGTGGTCATCGCGGTGGGGAGTAATCTGGCTTTGCACCTTTCCCTTTCTCTGGGAGTGCTCATTGCTTTTATCAACCTGGTGGGTATGTTTTATGCGCCGGTGATGGATATTGCAGAAAAATATACCCTCTTGCAGTCCGCCATGGCCGGAGGGGAGCGGGTCTTTAAGCTCCTGGATACAGAAGAGCGTATTCCTAATGAGGGAAAACAGAGAATTGAGGGAATGATTCGGGGACGCCTGAGCTTTGAGGAGGTCCATTTTGCCTATAAACCAGGGGAGGATGTGCTGCGGGGCCTCTCCTTCACGGTACAGCCTGGAGAGATGGCCGCGATTGTGGGCTATACCGGTGCGGGAAAGACCACCATCATCAATGTGCTTACCCGGCTCTGGGATATTGACTCCGGGTGTATTCGCCTGGACGGGATTCCCTTACCAGAGATACCCCTGGAAGTGCTGCGGGCTTCGGTACTGCCGGTTTTACAGGAGGTATTTTTATTTTCCGGTACGGTGGCGGAGAATATCAGTCTGGGGCTTCCCCTTTCGGAGGCGCTCATCGTGGATGCGGCCAAGGCGGTCCATGCCCATGATTTTATTTCCCGGCTGCCCCAAGGGTACCACACCCTCCTTTCCGAAGGGGCCACGAATATTTCCTCAGGCCAGCGGCAGCTCATCAGCTTTGCCCGGGTCATAGCCCACAACCCGGCAATCGTCATCCTGGACGAGGCCACCAGCTCGGTGGATACCGAAACCGAAGGGCTTATCCAGTTGGGGATGCAGCGGGTCTTGGCAGGGCGTACTGCCGTGGTGATTGCCCATAGGCTTTCCACTATACGCCATGCCGACCGGATTCTGGTTCTTTCCGGAGGGCGTTTAGCCGAAGAGGGAAAGCACGAGGACCTGATCGCCCGATGTGGCTTGTATGCGGGACTGTACCGGTTGCAATACCAGGGGATGGTGCCGTAACCGGTGTCTGTCATGGCCATGCCCTGGGCTGCGGTTTTCAGGGGAGAGGTATAGCGCCAAGGAGTAAACTTTGAGCCGGTTCTCCAATTAAAAAATGGAGTAGAAAAAACGAGAGAAACCATTGTATTAAGCCTCCGGAAACGCCTGGTTAATCCTTTGATAGGACCGTATCCCGGAACTGTTTGCAGCTTATACCGCAAAACTCCTTAAATACTTTACTGAAATAATAAGGATTAGAAAACCCTACCTGTTGAGCGACCTCATAAATACGCATATTGGTGGACCGTAAAAGGTGTTTCGCCTGCTCGATCCGGTACTGGGAGAGATAGGTATTAAAGTTAATGCCTGTTTCCTGTTTAAAAAGAAAGGAAAGGTAACTGTGGCTCACTTCGGCATTGCGGGCAGCGTCGGATAAGCTGATATTCTGAGTATAATTATGGTGAATAAAGGCGATACATTTTTTTACGATAAAAGAATACATGATGTTCCCCCCCTGTTTGCCCACAAGCAGGGCGAGAAATATCGTGTAAAGGTAGAATTCTACGTCAGCTATAAAATCCATATCGTAAAAAATATCGAAATTGAATTTTCCCTCGCTTAAGGCTGCCTGTTCTTCCAAACGGTACTTTTCCCGAATCAATTTTGCTATGGAGAGAAAATCATTAAAAGCATCATGTACATAGGTATAATTTTTAAGGGAACGGAGGGTACGAAAAATATTCTGTATGTATTCAAGAACCCCTTCTTTTTGGTTTCTTTCCGTTAATTCGGTAAGTTTTGTGTAGCTAATATGGGGTGGCTTTCCGGAGCATTCCTGTTGCTGGAGATGGTAAAGGCTTATAAAATTTTTTTCCGAAAAAAAACACATTTTCAGCGCCCTATAGGATTCAGAAGCAAGCCTCAGCGCATCGGTCAATAGCCCCAGGGTACTTAAACCGAGAAACAAACTGGTATCGTAATATTGGCGGATATTTTTTACGATCCGGGAACAGATTTGGGCTATCTTCGCTATGCTTTCACAGGATGCATCTTTGTGTACCTCCGTAGATACCCATAAAGGCAGTATTAAGATAATCTGAAATTGTCCGCTATGGTAATCACCAAAAAAGATCGCATCAGGAAAGGCATCGGTAAAGAGTATCTTGAGGGTTTTAGGAAACATCCTGCGGGCTTCAGATAACAACGCGGTAATCCGGCAGGATCCTGCAATAACCATACCAGATGGAGAAACAAGTTCCGAGTGAGGAGGCGGGGGTATAGTATGCTCCGCTGAACCGTTAAAAAAAGGAAAAAGATACTGTTTTATATACCCTTCCCATGGTTCGACCCCAGGGGCGACTGCCTTTGATTCAGTTGCTTCTTGGGTATGTACGGTTTGTATGAGGGATTGGATCATAGTCAGTAGGTTTGTTTTGGTAAGCTCTGATTTGAGGATATAGCGGAAAGCGCCCAATCGTATCGCTTCCTGGGCATAGGTAAATTCATCATAATGGGTGAGGATAATAATCGGTATTTTTTTATCCTTTTTTCTTATTGCCCGGGTAAGCTCTAGCCCGTCCATGATGGGCATCTTTATATCGGTAAGTATCACATCCGCTCCTATCCGCTCAAAGAGTTCCAGCGCTTCCTTTCCATTACCTGCTTCCCCGGCAACGACATAGCCATGTTCAGCCCAATCGACAATAGTTTTAAGCCCCAGGCGGACTATATATTCATCATCAACGATCAATATGCGTTTCATGGATGTTTCCAATCTTCCTGATTTATAGTATACTCTCTATTGTTTTGGAGTAAAGATGCACTTCAATAAAGTCTCTTATAAGATATTCTTAGGGATGTTCTCTCTCAGCAGTATGATCCTCATCATCATGACGGTCCTGGTAAAAACTTCCTATACCGATTCTCTGAAACGCAATGAAATTAACTTCCACGTAAAGGCCACCAGTAGAACCAAGTACCAATTTGATTTTATTTTGGATGTTATTAATACCGCTGCCCAGGATATGAGCGCAAGCCCCGATATCAACACCGCCCTGGATGCCGCGCCCCAACAGGAGGTTTCGGGATTTGCTCTTAATAGTTTTCTGCGGAACATGCAGGAAATACAGCCCTTTTTAGGGGACATTACCCTGGTGGGAACCAATGGATGCTTTTATTCTAGTAACCTGACCTTGAAACCCGAAGATTTTAAAGAACTTTTTGCCGCCTATGTAAAGGTATTTGAGAAAGGGGAAGGTCGGGATTTCTATGTACAATTACGGCATGGTACCCCTAACCAGTATAAGGATGTACTGACTGGCGTCTGGCCAATTTTTGATACCAAGACACAAACGTTAAAAGGTGAGATATTTTTGGGTCTTAATTATAAGGTTTTCCAGGAACTCTTTATCCTTTCGCCTATCACCAATAACGAAAAATCCATGATCGTTGATACCAAGGGTACTATCATCTTTCATTATCCTGCCTATGAATCATTTGAATTGATCTTGAGAGAATATCCTGAATTGCTTCATGCCAATGAAGCAATCATTGAAGGAAAAATAGCGAGGGTAAGCAGCATTATCGTTTCTGAGACATCCGCCATTCTGGGGTGGAAGTTTATCCGGATTATTGATGCCAAGAATGTTATGACCGATACGAGGAAAATGCAGGTATATTTCAACGTGGTTTTCATACTGTCGGTGCTTCTGAGCTTGATCTTCAGCATATATATGACCCGAGTTCTTACCAAACCGCTGGGCCAGCTCTTTGATGGCTGTAAACGGATCGAACAAGGGGATATGGCTTCCCGGGTGCATATCCGTTCCAGCGATGAAATGGGAAAACTGGGAAACACCTTCAATATGATGCTGGATCAAATCAACGCCAATTTTGACCAGGAACGGATAGAACAAAGAAGAAAGGCAGAACTACGGCTTGAGGTCTTACAGGCCCAGATCAATCCCCATTTTCTCTATAATACCCTGGATTCCATCAAATTTCTGGCGCAATTTCAAGAAGTCCATAATGTGGCATCCATGTGTTCTCTGCTTATCAATCTGCTCAAGTATAACCTATCTTCTTTTGCCTTGGCGACGCTACGGGAGGAGACGGAAAGTCTGCGGAATTATGTGGATCTGCAGAAATACCGTTACGGAGACATCTTTGAATTTACCTGCAT
The DNA here is from genome assembly GCA_031278815.1 of Treponema sp. Lineage (GTDB taxonomy): Bacteria > Spirochaetota > Spirochaetia > Treponematales > Breznakiellaceae > JAIRLU01. The sequence goes on along the minus strand of JAITJS010000056.1, from coordinate 31,277 downwards.
TATTGAAAAAGATAGCGAAAATTGTGTCGTTTCCCGTTTTATTTTGCAACCCTTGGTAGAGAACTCATTAATCCATGGTTTCAATGACCTAGAGAGCGGCGGTGAGATAGTAGTTCGTTCATTTTTTGAAAGGGATCGTCTGTGCCTTGAAGTCAAAGATAACGGCAGTGGTATGGATAAGGAAACCCTTGAAGCAATTAACCACCTTGGTATACTTAAAGCTAAGCAACACCATAAGAGTATAGGGATAAACAATATACGGGAGCGGATCCGATTACAGTTTGGCGAAAAAGCCACCGTCTCTTACGAGAGTGCCGAGGGCAGGGGCACGAGGGTGAAACTCTATTTTCCTATTATGTGGCCTCCATAGGCAGTTTATGGCCGTAAAATAATGCTATTTTCCATAAAAAATTACAATAATAGAGTAGTGCTTCGTAAAAGTTTTATAGAAATACAATAAAATACCCTCCTATTATTCTTAATTACACAATGCTACCTTCTTTTGGGATAAAAATAGCCTGTTACCTTATATAAAATAAATGATAAAAATCGATAGATATTTCATTTTCTTTTTGTTTTATGGGGGTATATCTTTTTAATTAAGATTAACCGCTTCGGGATAACTATAAATACCCTGCGGGTAGAGGAGTAGGTAATGAAATTGAGAAAATTAACGGCAGCTACGGGTATCATCCTTCTGATGACTGGAAGCTGGGTATTCGGTTCAGGACAAAGCAGCAACGGAAGCACTGCACCAAAGGATTCCTCCGCAAGCGGCCCGTTTGACTGGAAACGGTTTAGCGGTAAGGAGATTACGGTCTACATGGTTGAACACTCTACTTCGACTGCGCTTCAATCGAAGCTCAAGGATTTTGAGGCTCAGACCGGTATCAAGGTAAACATTCAGGTTACCCCGGAAGCTAACTATTTCGATCAGGTTTCCAATGCCTTGTCCAGCCGTTCAGGTACTCCCGACCTTTTTATGTCTGGAGTCTATCAGCTTTGGGATTATTTTACCGCAGGCAATGTGGAGCCCTTGGATCCCTATCTTTCGAATCCTTCGTTGACGGTTTCGGATTATGATTTTAACGATATAGTATCGAGCACTATTGGTGCGCTCCGATGGGACGGCGTCCCCGGTCATCCCGTAGGAACCGGGAACCTCTTGGCGCTTCCCTTGGGCTGTGAAATCTATTCATTAGCATACAACAAGCGGGCCTTTGAGAAGGCGGGCATCACCAAGGTTCCTGAGACCTATGATGAACTCCTTGAAGCCTGCGATAAGCTTAAGGAATGGAACGGTCCCGGGTCTTACGCCATTGCCTTGCGCGGAGCCCGTGATTGGGGCACGATTCATCCGGCTTATATGAGTACCTACGCCAATTTTGGAGCAAAAGATTTTGCCATAGAAGGGGGTAAACTGGTATCCAAGGTAAATTCCCCTGAATCGGTAAAGATGAATCAGTTCTGGGTAGAGCTCGTTAAACGGGGCGGTTCCCCTCAGTGGTCAACGACCTACTGGTATATCGGTCAGGCTGAATTGGGGGCAGGAAAAGCGGCCATGCAGTGGGATGCGGATAATAACTCTATTCAGGTGAATCTGCAAAACATGGCTGAAGGGGGAAACATCGCCTTTGCGCCTATGCCGGTTGCCAAACAGGGAGATCCCATCAAATCCAATTTCTGGATTTGGTCCATGGGAATGAATGCCAATTCCAAGAACAAGGGTGCGGCCTGGTTGTTCCTCCAGTACTTCACCGGCAAGGCATTCCTTGAATACGCTTCGGTTACCGGGAACAATATGGACCCGGTGCGGACCTCCACGTGGAATTCCTCGGGATTCAAGGCTAAGATGGCCACTCAAGAAGGCTACATTGATACGTTCAACAAAACATCCTCAAACGCCACGATCCTCTTTACCCCCCAGCCGGCTTTTTTCCAAACCACCCTTGACTGGGCAGAGAGCCTGCAAAATATGGTGGCAGGAACATCAACCGTACAGGCTGCTCTTGACACCTTAAAACAGCGTATGGACAGGGCGGTACAGGAATAAGAACCACGGAATAAGGGAAGAGGGTAGGGCCAGGGCTAATCCCTCATCCTTATTCCCTGAATAATGGAGAAGATTGTTATGGAAAAGCGACAAGGCAGCCCTGGTGAAGGGATTAACTATAATGAATTGCCGAAAAATGTACGGATGCGGCCTTACTATATCATAGCCCCGGGGATGATCATTCTTATAGGCATACTCATCCCCTTTCTTGCGGCTATTATCCTTTCGTTTACTAATGCTTCATACCGGCTCCCGATGGAACAATGGCGTTTCAATTGGTTCAGGAACTGGCTAAGTTTTGGCATAGGAGATGAAAAACTGCAACTCGGAGGGATGCTGGCAGATCCTGATTTTTATCACGCGGTATGGGTAACCATTACCTATGCCCTATGTGCCACTGGTTCTGAACTTCTCTTAGGGATGGGCATTGCCTTTTTATTGAGAAAAGATTCCCGGTATTGCCGGATCCTCAAGGTGATCCTGATGTTTCCCCTCATGGTAGCACCGGCTATTGCGGTACTTATCTGGCAGCTTATGATTTCCAATTCAGTGGGGATCATAGAGAAATTCCTCAATCTATGGGGTTTGTATAATTTTCCGTGGGCCGCTTCTCCAAAAACCGCCCTGTTTACCGTGGTCCTTATTGATGCATGGGTAAATACCCCTTTTATGTTACTGTTGATCCTTGCCGGTATTCAGTCCCTGCCAAAATCTCCCTTTGAAGCGGCTCAGGTTGACGGTGCCAGCCCGTGGTTCACCTTTAAGACCCTGACCTTGCCTATGCTTAAGCCTTTTATCTATATTGCCGTCTTATTCCGGTCCATGGCGGCATTACAGGAATTCGGTATTATCTTTGCCCTTACGAAAGGGGGGCCTGGTAATACCCTCATGAATATTTCCCTTACCAGTTATTTAACGGCCTTTACCTACCGGCAGCTTGGTAAAGCCCTGCCGTATCTCCTCATTCTCTGGTTGGTGGTAAATAAAACCGCTGAATTCCTCGTGAAAAGACAGCGTAAGTATGCTAAAGAAGCGGCAGGGCTGTAAAAAAGATAGGTACGGAAAATCGTATACAGGAGCGCATAATGGGGATAATCGAAAAGGCGGTACGGGGCAAGAAAACCCAGGATGCCCTTAAGGAAGTGGGACGCAATTTCGGATTGACCGTGTACGGTATATTCGCAATTTTTCCAATAGTATGGATGTTGCTCATGTCCTTTAAGTCCGATGCGGAAGTCGTTACGACCATCTTCAAGTTTACCCCAACCTGGTCAAACTATCAGGCCGTCCTGTTCCGGCCGGATTCGGATTATATTAAGGCCTTTCTTCAGAACCTTGTGGTCTCAGGAGGTGCGGTAATCCTTACCATGGTAGCGGGGGTTCCTGCGGCCTATGCCCTGGCCCGGTATGATTTTAAGCATAAGGAAGCCTGGGCCTTTCAGATCCTCTCCTTTAAATTTGCCCCTGAGATATTAGTAATTTTGCCCCTTTTCCTTATCTTTCAACGGATCGGCCTGTATGATACCTATTTTGGCTTGATTTGGGTATACCAACTCATCACTATGCCCCTCTTGATCTGGGTAGTCCGAGGCTATTTTGAAGATATTAGTGTGGAGGTGGAACAGGCGGCTCAGCTTGACGGCTATGCCTGGTACGAAGTGTTCTTCAAGATCCTGCTGCCTCTGATCAAACCGGGTCTTGTGGCTTCAGGATTGCTTGCTTTCATCTTTGCCTGGAACAGTTTTACCTTTCCCCTCCTTTTGAGTGGTATGAGGGTACAAACCATCACCATAACGTCTCTGCGTTTTATGGCATCTGATGCGGTACATTATGGGCAGGTTGCGGTTGCGGCGATAATCGCGGTACTCCCTGAGATCATTATCTGTCTTTTTATACAAAAGCATCTGGTCCGGGGTTTAAGTTTTGGCGCGGTAAAAGGGTAGGGCTATGGCAAGGATAGAACTTGAAAATATCACCAAGAAATATAAAGAAACCGTTGCCATAGATCATCTCAGTCTTGATATAAAGGATAATGAATTCTTTGTCCTTTTTGGGCCTGCTGGGGCCGGTAAGACAACGACCCTTAAAACCATAGCGGGTATTGAATTTCCCCAGGCAGGTCTGGTCAAGATAGGCGGAGAAATAGTCAACCTCATTGAACCGATGCATCGGAATGTGTCCATGGTTTTTGAGAATTATGCGCTGTATCCGCACCTCTCGGTGTATGATAACATCGCTTTCCCGATGCGCAGTAAATTACACCGTAAAGATGAGCAGTACATACAAGAGGCAGTGGAACGGGTAGTTAAAATGATGAAGATTGACGGCCTCTATGATCGTAAACCAAGTCAACTTTCAAATGGACAGCGGCAGCGGGTTGCTATCGGGCGCTGTCTCGTCCGGGAACCGGCGGTGTTTCTGATGGATGAACCCTTGGCCCACCTGGACGCTAAACTGCGTCACTTCATGCGAGGGGAACTCAAGGAGATGCAGAGCGCCTTTAATACAACCACGATCTACGTTACCCATGATTTTATGGAAGCCATGTCCCTAGCAGATCGTATCGCGGTTATGAATAAGGGTACCATTGAACAGCTCGGTACAGCCCTCCAGATGTACTACACACCGATTAATGAATTGGTGGCTCGGCTATTCGGTGAACCGGAGATAAACCTTTTTCCCGCAGAACTGTTTCTTGACGACGGGACGGTCAAACTCCATGCCTTGGGACAGCGTATTCCCCTAGTTCCTGAAGCGGATGCGGCCCAGGTTTTGAAAAAGCAGCATGGTAATGAACTTGACCTAGGAATACGGGGTATAGACATTGCCTTTAGTCTTACCCCACAGGATGAAGCCTGGATTAAGGGTACGGTTTTTGCCTTTGAACCTATCGGTAATAAGGTTATCATGACCGTCTTGATAAACGGTACCCAGATCCGTATCGCCGCGGTAAACAACACTAAGGCGGATCTGGACCAGAGGGTTTACCTCAAATTCAACATGAAACAGGTCTTGTATTTTAACCGTACAACCCAAGGTTTTATTACCCGAAGTGACATGAAGAAATATACCTAAAGGGAGAGGAAGCGGTGGCACGCATAACTTTGCAGAACATCTATAAACGCTACAGTAACACCGAGAAAAAATGGTTCAGTAAAAAGAAAAGCCCCAATGATTTTGCGGTCAAGAACCTCTCTTTTGCCTGTAAGGATAAGGCATTTATCGGTATTCTGGGACCTTCCGGTTGTGGGAAATCTACCACCTTACGCATGATTGCGGGGCTTGAAAAAATAACCGCCGGGGAGATGTTCATTGACGATGTGTGTATCAATGAGTTGCTTCCTAAAGATCGGAATATTGGACTCGCCTTCGAGGATTACGCCCTGTATCCGCCTCTTTCGGTCTATGATAATCTTACCTTCAATCTCAAGGCGAAGAAGATGCCTGCGGATGAGATCAAAAAGGCTATAGACAAAGTTGCCCCTCTTTTAAAGGTTGACGAGCTTTTATCTATGAAGCCCAGCGCCCTCTCGGGGGGCCAAAAACAGCGGGTTAATATAGCCCGGGCTATTGTCCGGCAGCCGGGAGTCCTCCTCCTGGACGAACCCTTAAGCCATCTGGATGGGAAGATGCGGCAGACCCTGCGGCAGGAAATCAAACGGATGCACCATGAAATTGAATGTACCACCATTATCGTTACCCATGATCAGATCGAGGCTATGTCTTTGGCGGATGTGATCATCATCATGAAAGACGGTGAATTGCAGCAGATGGGTACACCCCTGGAAGTCTACGACCAACCGGTCAATGAGTTTGTTGCGGGTTTCATCGGGGAGCCGCCGATGAATCTTATTCCCTCGGTTATGGTAAAAACTGCGGAGGGTTTCTTCTTTACGTTTGAAGGCAGTGATGTGCGGATAAAGGTGCCTGAACAATACTATGGCGTAGTTTCCGATACGATGGCCATTACCCTCGGGGTACGTCCGGTAGATGTACTCATTACCGATAATCCTACCAGTACCCCGGTACCGGTAGCGGTCTATGAAAACTTCGGTGATGAACGGCGTATCAGCGTTCGACTGGGAAGGGAACTCTTAACCATCACCACTGCAGAGGATGTATACTATAAGCACGGTGATAGTATTCACCTTGCCTTTAATTCTGAAAAGACCCATCTATTTGATCGAGAAACCGGTTTGAACATTACCCGCAATACCGGCTAAAACCGTAGTTTTTCATCCTGATTTTTGCTTTATGTTATAATGAAAGGAACACTGAGTATTTTGTAACCGAATTCTGGTATACCGGAGAAACGGACTTTACGCGGGCCTTCCAAAGATCCAAGGACTTTATCGACCGCAAAGTCCGCAGTCTCTCATAAGGAGAAGGGTACCTATACAAAGGCCCGCTTCCTACAGGTAAATCCTACTCTTCCGCTTCTTCAGCGATAAACTCTTCTTCCTCGGTAGTTTCGGCGACTTTTTCCAGTTTAACCCGTTCCAATATCTCCTGCATCTCCACATCCAGGTCTTTATTATCCTCATCAAAGAGCTTTACCGCCCGATACCGCTTCATCCCGGTACCCGCGGGGATAGGATGGCCGATGATGATGTTTTCCTTAAGGCCCCGGAGGTAATCCGTGGAACCGGCAATGGCCGCATTAGTAAGGACCCTGGTGGTTTCCTGGAAACTCGCTGCGGATAAAAAGGAGTCAATATTGAGGCTTGCCTTGGTGATACCTTGAAACATGGGTCGGGCTACCGCAGGCTGGCCCCCTTCTTCAATGACCCGGTTGTTTTCCTCGTGGAAACGGTACTTGTCCACCAGTTGGCTGAAGATAAATTTCGTATCCCCTACGGATACAACTTCCACCTTCCGCATCATCTGTCTGATGATAACCCCGATGTGCTTATCATTGATGGTTACCCCTTGCACCCGGTACATCTGTTGGATTTCATCCATGAGGTAACGCTGAAGACGGCTTTCACCCATAATAAAGAGAATATCATGGGGATTAATCGCCCCCACGCAAAGACTTTCCCCGGCTTCCACCGTATCCCCGTCCCTGACCAAGAGCCGTTTGGTCATAGGGAGGAGGTGCTTGTATTCCTTCCCAAAGGCATCCTGTATGGTAATTACCCGCTTACCCTTGACTATACCCTTAAAAGATATCCTACCCGAAACTTGAGCCAATACCGCAGGACTCTTCGGCTTGCGAGCCTCGAAGAGCTCGCTCACCCGGGGAAGGCCGCTGGTAATATCCATAGCCTTGGCCGACTCCTTGAGGGTCTTGGCTATGGTGCGTCCTGCGTTGATCCGCTCTCCTTCATCAACCTGGATATAGGCCCCTCCGGGGAGGAAGTAAGAAGCTAGTTCCGCGCCGGCCTCGTCAATGATGAATATCCGGGGCTGCTTGCTTTCCAACTGGAATTCGGTGATCCGCTTTTCGACATTTCCCGTTTCTTCATCGATTTCTTCTTTTAAGGTTGTACCGGGGATGATGTCTTCATATTTGATAAGCCCCGATGCTTCTGCGATGATCGGATCGGAGAAGGGGTCAAAGGTAGCAATGGTCTTTTCCGCAGCTACCACTTCCCCTTTTTTTACCACCAATTCAGAACCGTTCCGGACTTCAATCTTCTGATCCTGCCCAATCAGGTAGAGATGATCTGCCAACACCATAGCATAGGCAATTTCAGGAGAGAGTACATCCTGTCCCTCATGTTTGATAATCGGTTCTCCCCGGATGATACGCTTGCCGTTTCCCACCAGAAGTTCATCCTGCTCCTCAAGTCGGTATTCCTTCATAACCTTGTTCACTATAGCATAGCCTTTGCGGGTAAAGAGCCAATGGCCATTGGTAAGCTCCACATAAACCCCGCTAACATCCCGGATATATACCGGGTATTTCAAATAAATCTGGCTTTCTTCACTGACTTTGGTGGCGGCTCCTCCGATATGAAAGGTCCGCATGGTGAGCTGGGTTCCTGGCTGACCAATGGATTGGGCCGCGATGGTACCTACCGCTTCACCTATGTCCACGGTGCGGTTAGTGGCAAGATTACGACCGTAACAGCGGCGGCAAACCCCGTGCTTGGCTTCACAGGTCAAAACCGTCCGGATCCGGACAGCCTCAATCCCCGCTTCTTCGATGGCTCGGGCGATTTCTTCGGTAATCTCCTCATTCACATCCACCACAAGCTCCCCGGTAATGGGGTGTTTGACCCGTTCTAGGGTATACCGACCCACAATACGGTCGCTTAGAGGCTCGACAATTTCCTCTCCGTTTTTAATAGCCGAGTAGGAAATCCCGTTGATGGTACCGCAGTCGTCTTCGTTGACCACCACATCCTGGGCAATGTCCACGAGCCGCCGGGTGAGGTAGCCTGCTTCTGCGGTTTTGAGGGCCGTATCGGCCAAACCCTTACGGGCTCCATTGGTAGAGATGAAGAACTCGATCACCGAAAGTCCTTCTTTGAAATTGGACCGTATGGGGAGTTCGATGATGTCTCCGGAAGGCTTGGCCATGAGTCCTCGCATTCCCGCAAGCTGGCGGATCTGGTTACGGCTTCCTCGGGCTCCGGAGTTGGCCATCATATAGATCGAGTTGAACCCATCCCGGTCAGCTTCCAAGGTCTTCATCATAATATCGGTAAGCTCATCGTTGGTTTTGTTCCAGACCTCCACCACTCGATTGTACCGTTCTTCCTGGGTGATATGTCCTTGACGATGCTGCTTCTGGATAGAATCCACTTCCTGGCCTGCCCGGTCGATCATTGCAGCTTTTTCTTTAGGAATCACAATATCATCCACGCCGATAGTAGCCCCAAAGACGGTAGCGTATTTATAACCGGTGTTTTTGATGGCATCCAGCATCTTCACTGTGGTCCAGGAACCCTTATTCGCGAAGACCTGTTCGATAAGTCCTCGAAGCTCTTTGTCCTTTAACTCATAGTTGATGAAAGGAATCTCCTGGGGAAGTTCCTCGTTAAAAACAAGTCGTCCTGGGGTAGTTTCAATGAGCCCATCTTTCCCGATGGTGAAAACCCCTCCTGCTTTTTCCCAGACCGGCAATTTAGGGGGTCGTACCCGCACACATGCTTCCCATTCCAGGGCCTGAGCGTCTACTGCCATGAGAATTTCTTCCACGGTACCGTATCGCCGACCTTGGCCTTTGGCATGGGGCTTTATCCGGGTAAGAAAGTTGATCCCCAAAACCATGTCCTGAGAGGGGAACACGATGGTTTTTCCATTAGCAGGATTGAGGAGGTTCCGGGCGGAAAGCATCAAGGTCCAGCACTCCATCTGAGCAGCTTGGGTGAGGGGTACATGGACGGCCATCTGATCCCCATCAAAATCTGCGTTAAAAGCATGGCATACCAAGGGGTTGAGCTTGATGGCCTTACCTTCCACTAAAACCGGCTCAAAGGCCTGGATCCCCAGCCGGTGCAAGGTGGGCGCCCGATTTAAGAGAATAGGATGCTCCTTCACTACCTCGTCCAGAATGGCAAAGACCTCCGGGGTCTCTTGTTCCACTAAGATCTTGGCCTTTTTGATGTTGTAGACGACGTCCTTATCCACCAGCTTCTTCATGATGAAGGGCTTGAAAAGCTCCAGCGCCATCTTGGTGGGGAGTCCGCATTGCCACATCTTCAGGTCCGGTCCCACGGTGATTACACTCCGGCCTGAATAGTCAACCCGTTTACCCAAAAGGTTCTGCCGGAACCGACCCTGCTTGCCTTTAAGCATATCGGAAATGGATTTGAGGGGCCGGTTGGAGGCGCCTTTTACCACCCGCTTTTTCTTGGAATTGTCAAAGAGGGCGTCCACCGCCTCTTGGAGCATCCGCTTTTCATTGCGAATGATGATATCCGGGGCATTCAATGCCTGGAGCCGTTTGAGCCGGTTGTTCCGATTAATCACCCTTCGGTACAGGTCGTTGAGGTCCGAAGTGGCGAAGCGGCCCCCGTCCAGTTGTACCATAGGACGGAGCTCTGGGGGGATGACCGGAACCACATCCAGGATCATCCATTCAGGCTTGTTATTGGAGTTACGGAAATTCTCCACGATCTCAATGCGCTTTAAGAGCCGCTTATCACTCTTGGAGCCCTTTTCGATCATCTTAGCACGGAGTTCAAGGGTCATTTGGTCTAAATTGAGATTTTCTAGAAGGGTCCGTACTGCTTCCGCTCCCATGCCTGCACTGAAACCGCCACCGTACCGTTCTTGGGCGTCATAATACTCATCCTCGGTGAGGAGCTGCATTCTTTTAAGGTCCGTGTCTCCCGGTTCAATGACTACGTACTTTTCATAGTAGAGCACTGACCGTAAGGCTGCCATGGGAATGTCCAGGAGCAGGCCCATACGGCTCGGAATGGAACGATAATACCAGATATGAGAAACCGGTGCTGCCAATTCTATATGACCCATTCGTTCCCGGCGCACCTTGAAATGGGTCACCTCTACCCCGCAACGATCGCAGATAACCCCCTTATACCGGATGGATTTGAACTTACCGCAGTAACATTCCCATTCCTTGGTGGTCCCGAAGATCCGTTCACAGAAAAGGCCGTCTTTTTCAGGTCGGAGGGTTCGGTAATTGATGGTTTCCGGTTTTTTAACTTCTCCGTAAGACCAAGCTCGGATCATATCTGGAGAGGCCAAACGGATCATAATGGAATCAAAATCTTGTATATCCCGCATGTATATACCCCTTATCGTGGGAGTGGGGAAGGGGAGGAGAACTTCCTGCCCGTTCCCCCCACCTTTTAAACGTCCCCTGGCGCATAGTAATCACTACAATACAGTTCCTGCAAACCTCTAGAAGGTTTGCAGGAACAGCCTTAGAAGTAAGCCTTCTTGTCTGAAACCATACTCAGAAATTTGAACCTGATTTAATGATAAGCTCATCATCCCGCTCGGTAAGAGGAATCTGTTTACCCTTGGTGTCATAGATGGTCAAATTCAAAGCGAGTCCTCGTAATTCTTGAACCAATACATTGAAAGATTCAGGAATCCCCGCAGTAGTAGAAGGTTCGCCTTTCACAATGGCTTCGTAGATTTTAGACCGACCGGTCATATCATCGGATTTAATGGTTAAGAGTTCCTGTAGGGTATTGGCCGCACCGTAGGCTTCCAAGGCCCACACCTCCATTTCCCCGAGCCGTTGACCACCGAATTGGGCCTTGCCTCCCAAGGGTTGCTGGGTTACTAGGGAATAGGGACCGGTGGACCGGGCATGCATCTTATCGTCTACCAGGTGGTGGAGCTTGAGGAAGTAGATCACCCCACAGAAGATGGGATTCACAAAGGTTTCCCCCGTACGGCCATCCCGGAGATAGGTCTTAGAACTCACCGGAAGTCCCGCCTCTTTGAGCTTTTCTTCGATCTGCTCGGTGGAAGGGGATTGGAATACCGGCGAGGAAAACCATTCGTCCAAGGTAGACGCTGCCCAACCCAGCTCAGTTTCCAAGAGCTGGCCGATGTTCATTCGAGAAGGAACCCCCAAGGGGGTGAGGCAGAGGTCCAAGGGCGTACCGTCTTCCATGTAGGGCATGTCCTCTTCCGGTAGTATCCGGGCCACTACTCCCTTGTTACCGTGGCGGCCTGCCATCTTGTCCCCTTCCCGGAGTTTTCGTTTCGTGGCAATAAGTACCTTTACCACCTCGTCAACCCCGGGGTTGAGATCATCCCCTTGAGTACGCTTCAGTCGCTGTATGTCAATGATGGTTCCGTCAATACCGTGAGGCACTCGTAGGCTAGAATCCCGCACCTCCTTGGCCTTTTCGCCGAATATGGAGTTGAGCAGCTTGAATTCAGGAGTGGTTTCGGTCTCGCTCTTAGGGGTTACCTTCCCTACCAGGATGTCCCCGGAACGCACTTTCGCCCCTACCCGGATGATCCCTTCGGTATCCAGGTTATCCAGGCTTTTCTCAGAGGTATTAGGAATATCCCGGGTGATCTTTTCCGGACCCAGCTTGGTTTCCCGGACTTCGGTGAGGAATTCTTTGATATGGATGGAAGTGAACATATCATCCTTTACCACCTTTTGGGAGATGAGAATCGAATCCTCGTAGTTATACCCATTCCACGGCATGAACCCTACCAAGATATTCCGACCCAAGGCGAGCTCACCATTTTTCGTCGCAGGTCCATCGGCAATGACCTGTCCTGGGAGGACCTGTTCCCCTAGCTGTACTAAGGGACGTTGGTTATAGCAGGTATCTTGGTTGGTCCTTTGGTACTTAATCAAATGGTACACATCAAAGCCTCGATCGTTAGTTTCCGCAATACGGGGGACCTTTGCTTCGGGATCCGTACTCGTATCAGGCTCAATGGTAATATCTTGGGCAGTAACCCGGACCACTTTGCCAGCTCTACGAGCCTTGACCAATACCCCTGAATCGTAGGCGCATTTTCCCTCCATTCCCGTACCAACCCGGGGAGCTTCAGGGAAGACCAGGGGCACGGCTTGACGCTGCATGTTGGAACCCATGAGGGCCCGGTTGGCATCGTCATGCTCCAAGAAGGGGATGAGTGAAGCTGATACGGAGATGATCTGTTTAGGGGATACATCCATATACTGAATATCTTCAGGTCCCCGGGTGGTATAATCCCCCTGCCTGCGGCAGGATACCTGTTCGTCGCCAAAAGAACCGTTGCTGTTTAGTTTGGCCGAGGCTTGGGCTATGAAATACCGATCCTCGTCCATAGCCGAGAGGTATTCGATCTCCCCGGTAGCCACCCCGTGGCTTACCTTACGGTAAGGGGTTTCCAGAAAGCCGTATTCATTCACCCGGGTATAGTTGGCTAAGGATACGATAAGCCCAATATTCGGTCCTTCCGGGGTTTCAATGGGGCACATCCGGCCATAATGGGTGTAGTGTACATCCCGAACCTCGAACCCGGCCCGATCCCGGGAAAGCCCCCCCGGGCCCAGGGCATTGAGCCTGCGCTTGTGGGTCAGCTCGGCCAGGGGATTCACCTGATCCATGAACTGGGAGAGTTGGCTGGACCCAAAGAACTCCTTGATCACCGCCACCACGGGTTTAATCGAAATGAGGTCCTGGGGCCTGATGGTATCGGTCTCTTTGAGGCTCATCCGCTCCTTGGCGATCCGTTCCATCCGGCTGAATGCGGTCTTCATGGCATTGGCCATGAGTTCCCCCACGGATCGGACCCGGCGATTACCCAAATGGTCAATATCATCGATGTTTTCATCCCCTACGTAGACCTGGATGAGGAACTTCATGGTAGCGATAATATCCTGTCTGGTCAGGGTAGATGCTTCCAGGGGAGGCTTAAAGTCAAACTTTTTGTTGAGTTTATACCGCCCCACTTTTCCCAGATCGTAGCGTCGGCTGGAAAAAAACATCCCAAGCAAGTCCTTTTCCGCGGCCTCTACCGTGATGGATTCCCCGGGCATGAGGACCGAGTAGACTGCAGAAAGGGCATCTTCCTTGGAAGGTTCGTCCCGTTCAGGATCGTCTTTGACAAATTTTATCTCTTCCCGTTCAAAACAGTTGAGGAGCATCGGAGAGTTAAGAGAATCAGGTTCTTCAAAATTAATAACCCCTACCGAGGCAATGCCATGGCTCAGAAGCTCATCCACATTATGGGGGTGTAATTTTTCCCCTGCCCGATAGAGTTTTTTTCGTCCGCTGCCTTCAACGTTACCCACTCCTTCTCCTGTGCTAATCCACACCGCAGCAGCCAGAACCCGGCCTGAAAACCGTTCCCTGGTTTCCCGATCGTCCACTACTTCCAGGGTTTCGATCTTATAAAAGGACCGGATGATCTCCTCCCGGCTTTCATACCCCAACGCTCTAAGGAATATGGTTCCTAGGATCCGCTTTTTCCGGTCAATCTTGACGTAGATCAGTTCCTTTTTTTGGTCGATCTCAAATTCCATCCAGGAACCTCGATAGGGAATGATCCGAGAAGCAAAAATACCCTTTTCATGACTGAAAATGACCCCTGGGGAACGGTGAATCTGGGAAACCACCACCCGTTCAGCCCCATTGATGATAAAGGTACCCCGCTCGGTCATAACGGGAACGTCTCCCATGTAGATATCCTTCTGCCGGATTTCACCGGTCTGTTGAAAGATAAGGTTTACCCGTGCCTTAAGAGAGACTGCATAGGTGAGCCCCTTTTGCTTACAATCCTGTTCAGAGAATTTGATATTCTCTTCATCCAAGGTATAATACTCATATTCCAAGACCATATCGCCATTAGGGCTTTCAATGGGAAAGGTGGATCTAAAAACTTCCTCCAGTCCCTGTATTTCTAAGGTACCATGTTTTCGCAGCCGTTCCCGTTGCAGGAAGCGTTCGTATGAACAGAGCTGAATGTCGATAAGATCCGGAAGATCCATCACATCTTGAATATCCTTCCCGATATACCTTCGTGTACCGATTGACTTTTCTGTTACCATTCCTTCCCCCTGTGGGCTTAAAATTTACAAAAAGGCCCCGGCAAACACCGGAAGCCTCTGCGGTGAAACCTTACCTAACACCGATTCTTATGAGAAAACTACATTGTATACGATGCGGGTTATTGAATTTCAACAGTACCGCCGACGGCAGTGACCTGATCCTTGATTTTCGTAGCCTCTTCTTTCGAAATATTCTCTTTGAGCGGCTTGGGCGCTCCTTCAACGAGGTCTTTGGCTTCTTTGAGTCCCAGACCGGTAACTGCCCGAACCTCTTTAATAACCGCGATCTTCTTGGAATCATCATAGGCCTTGAGAATGACATTAAATTCTGTCTTCTCCTCCACAGGTTCCGCTGGTACCCCTGCACCACTGCCGACTGCAGCTACTGCCACAGGAACTGCAGCGGAAACACCAAATTTTTCCTCCAAGGCTTTAACTAGTTCTGAAACCTCCAGAACCGTCATGGACGAAATCGCTTCAATGAGCTGATCAATACTAAGGGCTGCCATATTACCTTCTCCTCATATATCCTACTAATGTACCCATACGGATACACCCTGTCCTTACGGACCTTCCCGGACTCATGGCCGGTATTGTAACCGACAGGAACGGCAGCAACCCGAAGCCTGACGGTTTTTTTATTTTATTGTACGGTCGATAAGACCTACCTTGAAGGTACGTCTCCGTCCTCATACCCGCTGATTACCCCTCGCCTTTTTTATCTCCCACCGCTTTGATGGCCCGTACCAGCCGAGCATTGATATCGTTGAGATCCGCTGCTAGGGTTCGAACCGGACCATGCAAGACAGACATGAGCATGGAAATAAGCTCTAGCTTACCAGGCAGCTTAGAAAAGGCCTCGGTTTGAGCAGCATCATAGATCGTACCGCTCACTAGGGCCCCCTTTACCTTGAGTACCGGGGCTTCTCGAGTAAATTCAAAAAGTATCTTGGCCACTTCATTCGCATCTTGGGGAGCAATCGCCACCGCGGTTGGACCTACCAGATAGGGGGATACATCAGGGGCAGCCAAATGTTCAAAAGCAATCCGAGCGAAGTTGTTTTTTACCACCTGAAATCGGGAGGCTTTAGCTCCAAGTCGTTTTCGTAGGGTCGTGATTTGCTCCACCGTCAACCCCCGGTAATCCGCAAAGATAAAGTCCTGGGTACTTCCGAAGTTTTCCTCTAATACCTGTATTGCAGAAACCTTAATATCCTGTACTTTTTTTGCCACAATCGCCATGACTTACTCCTCGTCCTTAATTGAAACCCATACCCCGGATCCCATCGTAGAAGCCACTGAGATCGTCCGAATAAATTCACCCTTGGCGTCAACTGGTCGCTTCCGCTTAATCTCAGCCACTGCAGTCTTAATATTTTCGGCAACTTTTTCGCGTTCCATGGAAACCTTACCCACTGCCAGATGCACCACCCCGGTCTTGTCAGCCCGAAATTCGGTGCGTCCCTTCCGTAGCTCTGCCAAGGCGCCTTTAAGGTCAAAGGTAACGGTTCCGGTCTTGGGGTTCGGCATGAGTCCACGGCGACCCAAGACCATACCGAGCTTACCCACATCTTTCATCATATCCGGGGTAGCCACTGCCACATCAAAATCCAGCCACCCCCCTTTTATCTTTTCGATTAAATCTTCCGCCCCTATATAGGTAGCCCCTGCTTCCTGAGCCTCTTTTTCCTTCTCCGCTTTACAAAACACCAGGATCCGTTTCTCACCCCGGAACTGATGGGGTAATACCACCGTATCCCGGACGGATTGGCTTTTTTTCAGATTGAGCTTTACCGAAAGATCCACCGTCTCATCAAATTTGGCAGTCGCCAGGGTCTTAACCAAATCCAAAGCCTCCTTTACTCCATAGGAAGCGGTGCGGTCGTATTTTTTAAGCTTGTCCAGGTATTTTTTTCCGTGCCTCATGTTTCCACCTCGACACCCATGGACCGGGCAGTCCCTGCAACGATCTTTAGGGCTCCTGCCAGATCATTGGCAGAAAGATCCGGCATTTTAAGCTTGGCAATCTCTTCGAGTTTCGCCTTCGGTAGTTTACCCACCTTGGTCTTATGGGATTCTGCCGATCCCTTCTCAATACCTAGGGCCTTCTTAATCAAAACCGACGCAGGAGGGGTCTTGAGTATAAAGGTAAAGGATTTGTCTGTATATACCGTGATGACCACCGGTATAACCAGGCCAGCCTCCATCGTCTTAGTCCGCTCATTAAATTGCTGGACAAACTGAGGCGCACTCACCCCATGAGGCCCCAGAGCAGGCCCTACCGGCGGAGCCGGAGTCGCCTTACCCGCAGGGCACTGAAGCTTGATAAGAGTGGCAATCTTTTTTTTTGCCATGCATATTCTCCTTGTGTGGTATACCCGAAATAGATTCCCTAAGAACCAATGCTCCTAACCTATTCCGGGGTAACGTTTCCGATAAAACAGAAACTCCCATCTATCCCATGGGTATAGGAATGAATCCTCTGCAAACCCTGTTTGCCCTTGAAAGAACCAAAACCCATCACCATTAGACTTTTTCTACCTGTAAAAGATCGACATCCAACGGCGTATTCCGGCCGAAGATACCGACCATTACCTTGAGCTTATTTTTCTCATGGTTTACTTCTTCAATGATTCCCGTGAAAGACTCAAAGGGCCCCTCAATAATCTTCACCTGCTCCCCAGGAGCAAAAGACTGCCGGGTTCGTACCGGCCGTTCACCCTTAATCTCTCCGGATTTTTGCAGGATGTTCCGAGCCTCTTCTCCCGGTAAAGGCTGGGGCTTCCGATTTGCTGGGGTTCCTACAAACCCGGTAACTCCCTGAATTTTCTTGATTTTTGAACAAACCCCTTTCCAGTTGAGATCCGGAAGATCCATTTCTACCAGAATGTACCCCGGAAGGAATTTTTTAGTCATAGTCCGCTTCTTTCCGTCCTTGACCTCTACCACTTCCTCAGAAGGAACCTTGACATCCCGAACCCGTTCTTTATCAATATCCCCCGAATCGATCATCATGCGTATCGTTTTTTCTATTTTATTTTCATATCCCGCATACGTATGGAGGACATACCAGCCCGTTGCCATAGGTTTCCTTTATGTACTAAAATATCGCCTGCACCCCAAGGAGCAGCACCACATCCACCAAACCCAATACCGCGGCAATAATCAGCGTAGAAACAATAACCACCTTAACAGAACTGATAATATCATCCCGGCTTGGCCATACCACCTTTCGGAGTTCAGCATAGGATTCTTTGATAAATTGAACCATCTTGTTCATGACATCCTCTTTACATGCAGGTACACTTTCACAACACAGGCCAGGTAGGACTCGAACCCACAACATTCGGTTTTGGAGACCGACGCTCTACCATTAGAGCTACTGGCCTAAGAAAATACTCACTTGATTTTGGTTTCTTTATGCACCGTATGCTTCCGATCAAAAGGACAATACTTATTAAATTCAAATTTCTCCTGGGTATTCCTTCGGTTTTTCTTGGTAGTATAATTTTTCCGCTTACATTCGCTGCATTGTAAAGCAATGAGCTCTACTGCTGTTTTTTTTGATGCCATGCTATCCCCTTACCATTTCCCAAACTCTCCGGGAGGTTTAAAATACGTTCTAAGAAAAACACCTTTATCTATAAGCCCCCAAAGCCCTCAAGCGGAATCGAACCGCTGACCGCATCCTTACCATGGATGTGCTCTACCGACTGAGCTACAAGGGCATACACGCATAAGTATCACAAGGATACTAACATTTCCCAAATGAGTCAAGTGATTTTTTACCGGATCCGCCGCTATTTTGCTTTTTTCTCTATATCTTTTCTATAACTACAGGAATCACCCCTTTTTTGGGGATGATGTTTTCATAGGTTACGGTTTCGCCGGTCATTACCACCCCATAGGCCTTTCTTGTTCGCTCATAAAAGGCAAAGCGCTCGATCCGTTCGATAGGGGCTGTGCCAGGCCCGCGCAGATCAATCACCTTCCGGTACGCCAGTTCCACTGAGGGATCCAGAGTATCCCCTGGAGCTGCTTGCATCATCATAACCGGGTGGGGAACATAGGAATCCAGGTTGATCAACTGCAGAATACCATCCAGGAGGGCAGGAATCCTTATACCATCTGCCCGGATAACTCGGGAATTCCAGGAATCTCCTGGAAAAAAGGCATCTGCCAAAACCCATTCATCCCCATGACCCATTCTGAACAAGACATCCAAAAGCGCCGGGCTTATGACCGGGGCAATTCCTATAAGCATCACCGCCTCCATCTTGATGAGCACCCTCCCAGACTTATTGGTGATGGGCTGCTGAACCTAAGAGAAACCTTGGGGGATCAGGCCGCGGCCCAAAGCCGGATAAGCTCTAATACCACCTTACAGGCCGCCACCATCTCAGGAACTGATACCCATTCCCGAGGACTATGCCAATTACGACCCCCCGTAAAGATATTGGGGCTTGGTATCCCTAACTCGGTAAGCCGGGACCCATCAGTGCCTCCCCGGATTGGTTTAAGCCGGTAGGTTAAGCCCAGGTTTGAGACGGCCTGTTTCAGGATCTCCAGTACCTCTGGCTGGGCATCAATTTTTTCCTTCATGTTATAATACTGAGCTTTGGCATGTACCGAGACCTTACCTCCAGGAAACTGGGCTTCTACTGCCCGGGCAAAATGGTCCAGCGCTGCCACCCGCCGCTGGGCTCCAGCACGGTCAAAGTCACGGATATACACCTCAAGAGACGCTTGTTCTGGATTGCCCTGAATTTCCATAGCACTGTAGTACCCATAATAAGCGTCCGTGGCTTCCGGGCTTTCGGTCCGAGGGAGCATCACCGCAAAGGAAGCAGCCATAAGCCCCGCGTTGACCAGGAGCCCCCGGGCATAACCGAGATGCATCGGCTGTCCTGTGAAGTGCATCTTTGCCCGGTATGCGTTAAAACATTCGGTTTCCACTTCTCCGAGGGCCCCTCCATCCAGAGTATAGCAGGCGCATGAGCTTATACGGCTCAAGGGAAATTCAGGAAGCCCCTTACCGGTTTCTTCATCCGGGGTAAAAATCAGCTCCAAAGGACCATGTTCCAGTTCAGGATGCCGGTGCAGGTATTCCACCGCAGCCATAATCTCCGCAATTCCTGCCTTATCATCTGCTCCCAACAGCGTGGTCCCGTTGGTATGTATGATGGCCTTACCCCTTTGATTGGCTAAATCCGGGTCCTCTGCCGGGTCTAAGACAAGGCCCCCGGCAAGGCGTATCGTGGTGCCCTCATAGGCTTCAACTAAACAGGGCTGCACATCCTTGCCAGAAACATCATCTGCGGTATCCAAATGGGCCATGAACGCAATGGTCTTGCAGGTTTCCTTTCCCGGTGTAGGGGAAAGGCGAGCAATCACATAACAATGATCCGTCAGCACTACATCGGTGAGCCCTAGATCCCGCAGTTCCTGGACCAGGACCTTTGCCAGTTCCCATTGGCCTTGCGTGGAAGGGGTCTCCTCCACATGGTGATTGCTGGTAGTCCAATACCGAACATACCGTAAAAACCGGGTAAGCACCAAATCGGTGATCCCCTCCTTATCCCGTTCCATACCTGATTATCCATCCTTACGGTATTCATAGGTTTTTATAGTGCTCATGCAACCTCATAACCCCTTAGATTCACTGAGCATACACTTCCAGCGCTTTCTTGATACGGAGCGGCTCTCCTCCACATTCGGCAATGATAGCGCTGACCTTATCATAGCCAAGATGCGGTACCCAGGCAGCTGCAAAGGCATAGGAAGCATGCAAGTGGGCAGTACACCGCTCCGGGTCCGGGGCAAGCAGTTCTACGCATTTGGTGCGGAAAAGGAACACCCCCCGGTTCAACAGGGAAAGGCTTTCCAGCAGCGCGTCTGCAATGAGGGGCAAAAAAGGATTAAGTTCAAATTCACCCTGAGACGCTGCTACGGTAATGGCGTAATCATTGGCTTGAACCCGGATGGCACTCTGGATAATCATCTCAGGAATGACGGGGTTCACCTTTCCCGGCATGATGGTGCTGCCCATTTGTAAGGGGGCTAGTTTGATTTCTCCCAACCCTCCTCGGGGGCCTGAATTCATAAGCCGCAAGTCACCGGCAATCTTCATCATATTGACTGCCAGGGCCTTGAGTAACCCGGAAACCTCTACGAACACATCCTGATTCTGGGTAATATCCATAGGGTACTCCGCAGCAGCAAGACCGATGCCCGTAAGCTCCCGGAGGGTCTCCAAGACGGTGAAACGGTACTTCCGTTCTAGCTTCATCGTTTCCCCAACTTTTCCCGTGCGATCGAGGGAAAGTCCTACCGCGGTCCCCCCCAGGTTTATCTGCCGCAGCCGTTCTTCGATTTTGTAGAGCCGCCACCGGTCCCGGGCAATGGCCTGGGCATAAGCGCCGAACTCCGAGCCCAATGTAACCGGTACTGCATCCATGAGCTCAGTTCGGCCCAGCTTTTTTATCCCTTCAAATTCCAATTCCTTCTTTTGTAATGCCTCTTGCAGTTTCGCGCAAGAACCGCTCAGGTCTCGTAGCAGGGTGATCGCCGCGATCCGTAAGGCCGTGGGGTACACATCATTGGTAGACTGGCCCCGATTCACCTGATCCAGAGGATGGACCACCTCGTAGGTTCCCGGAACTTCTCCCAAGATGCGCAGGGCAAGATTAGCAATCACCTCATTCACGTTCATATTGGTGGAGGTCCCTGCGCCGCCTTGGAGGGCGTCCAGGATAAACATATCTGCCTCTTCCCCGGCAAGGAGGCGGTCGCAGGCACTTACAATGGCCCGGTATGGTTTGGCCTGTTCCGGGTTAGGTTCAAGGCTTCCATAGGTAAGGGCCGCGGCTTTTTTTACCAGGATCATAGCCCGGATGAGCTGCGGGTGGGTTTTCTTATACTCCAGGGCAAAATTGTCCTTGGCTCTGAGCGTTTGGATACCGTAGAGGGCCTCATCAGGCAAAGCCATTTCTCCTAGGAAGTCCTTTTCAACACGCATCAGTCTTCGGTTTCCTCTTGGTCCAGTTCTGCGGCAACATGAGGAAACAGGGCAACCGCGCGTTTCAAAATCCCCTGCATGTACGCGATGATGGTACCGTAATTGGTGAAGGCCACCCCTTGATCCTGGGCACACTTCTGGCGATACCGCAGTTCCCGTTCATTAAGCATACAGCCCCCGCAATGCAGGATCAGGCTGTATGCAGTAAGGTCTTCAGGGAATTCCGCCCCTGAGGTAAAGGCAAAGGAGGGCGCTTTACCGGTGTAGTTTCTGATCCACCGGGGCAACTTGACCGTACCGATATCATCGCATTGGCGGTGATGGGTACAACCTTCGCAAATCAAAACCCGGTCCCCCTCCTTGAGCGTATCCAGAACCTTCACCCCTTGTACCGCCTGCAACAGAAACCCTTTGTACCGGGCAAAGAGGATGGAAAAGGAGGTGAGGGGAATATCCACCGGGGTATCCGCAGAGACCTTGGCAAAAACCTGGCTGTCGGTGATGACCAGTTTCAGCTTTTTGCCTAGAGGAACCAGGTATTCCAGGACCTCCTGTAGTTCAAACTCTTTTACCACTATAGCTGCTCCGTCTGCTTCGAGAATATCCCGGATAGTCTGCTGCTGGGGCAGGATGAGACGGCCTTTAGGGGCAGCTTTATCAATAGGGACCACCAGGATCACCAAATCCCCAGGACCGATGAGATCCCCTACAATCCTGAGCTTAGGCTCTTCGGTAAGGGCCAAGGCAGCAATCTGTTCTTTGAGGGCTTCTATATTGGTATGAGTAGCGGCACTGACGTAGATTTCATGGTTCCCTGGAGTTGCAGGAAGCTGGGCACCTACCAGCAGATCCATTTTATTGTAAACTAGGATGTGCTTAACCTGTTTATCCTGCAACAAGCGGATAAGCCCTTCATCAGCCGGTGTTTTTCCTACGGTCCCATCTATCACCAGTACCGCCACATCGGTTTTGTTTAATACCTGTTTTGCCCGACGTACCCGCAGATCCCCCAAGGGGCCTTCATCATCAATACCCGGGGTATCAATGATCAGCACCGGCCCTAAGGGGAGCAATTCCATGGCCTTATATACCGGGTCAGTCGTGGTACCCTTGATATCCGAGACGATCACCAAATCCTGACCGGTTACTGCATTGACGAGGCTCGATTTTCCCGCATTACGGCGACCGAAAAAACCGATATGTACCCGTTCACCGGAAGGGGTTTCATTTAATCCCATTTTTTCCTCTCCTGTTCCGGTAGATCTGAGGGGAACTCCTCAGAACAAACTATACTCTCACTATAGCCCTCTGAGAGCGGGAGCGCAAGCAAGGGGACAAAGAGGGCAAGCATGTAATCTGGTCTGGGGGAGGGAGCACCTCCACCTTCACTATAAGCACATGGAGGCACACTACAAGTCAAAAAAGCACGGGGGCTATCTTAATCCAACAGCGGATTATAGCTGGGTAATTCAAAATCGTAATTGGGTTCCACTATATCATCAAAAACCGGGTTTGCAGGATTCAATGCTGTTCCCGTAGACAATGCATCAAGGTCAAAGGGTAAGGTGGGCATTTTGAGGGTGCTTAATAACGCATCATCTTCGAGGGTGATATAGTCGCTGGTCGCTGGAGGAAGGAACCGGGTAGTTCCGTGAAGATTACAAGACTGGAGCGGCTGGGTTCCCGCTAGGAAAGGAAGGGTAACCTCCCCTTCATTACAGTCAGGCGTCCGCAACAAACCGGATTTAGCGCAGACACTTACCTCTATAATACCCGTAGTGGGTTTGCTAAAAGCCTTCATGGGCAAGCCTTGGTGGATTTCCCGCATAAAATCTCCCCAAATTGGACCTGCTAAGGTTGCTCCGGTGAGGGATAATCCTAGGGAATTACCGGGTTTATCAAAGCCAAACCAAATAGCACTGGTATAGTAGGGGGTATAGCCCACAGCCCAGGCATCAGACCAGTTTTGGGTGGTTCCCGTCTTACCCGCGGCAGGTATGCGGTACCGTTTCCCCTGCTCATCATTAAAAGTAAACTTCGCCCCCCACCCCGATCCCGATGCCAAGGTGCCGGTTTCCACGGTTTTCTGGAGGATACTAGTCATAATATAGGCATTTTGAGGACTTATCACTTGCAGATTATCTTGCTGCCGCTGCCGCTGGCGTACTTCCCGTTCCTTGTCTAGGATGATCCGGCCGTTCCGATCCTCTACCATCCGGATGGCAATAGGGGTAAGCTCCCGGCCCTGGTTTGCAAAAACCCCAAAAGCCCGGGCCATTTGTAAGGGAGTAACGGAAATGATCCCCAAGCCCATAGGATAGACTCGGGGGAAGGTACGGCGCCGTACCGCGGGGTCTTTAATATCCAGGAGGGTCGCGGCCCGGTCAATCGCCGCGTCAAAGCCGATGCTATCCAGGATCTTAAGGGAGGGGACGTTCATAGACTGGGCCAAAGCATTGTAGAGCAGTACCGGCCCTTTCCATTCACCCTTAAAATTGAGGGGTATATAGGGAGTGCCGTCCTCATTGTGGAAGACCATAGGAATATCGTAAATTAAAGAAGCTGCGGTAAATTTACGGCTGTCAATGGCCGCTGAATAGTACAAAGGCTTGAAAGAAGACCCCGGCATGATACGGCCCTGGGTCGCCCGGATGAGCTGGTTAGACAGGTCATATTTAGATCCCCCGATGATGGCGGTGATATACCCCGTATCGTTTTCAATGGCGATGAGGGCTCCTTCTACCACGTTCTGTTCGGTCCTGTCTTTCAAGGCGTTAAACCCCGCATTGGTGATACTCTTGAGGTCCGGGATGCCGAACATCAGCGCAGCCATGTCCACCACTGGATTGACTACCTTGATATAGCGGTTTAGCGCTTTTTGTTTGGTCTGGGCATCCGTAGCCGCATGAATCCCCCCTAAATTGAAGGTGAGGGAGAGCAGTTCCACAATGGGTATGTAGGTCCGCTCTGCTCGCTCAAGACGGGTCCCCCGGGAAGCGGTATATTCCTTATTAGCTCTGATAAGCCCTTGTTCCATGAGTTTCACTGCAGCTTCTTGGTGATTGAGGTTCAAGGTGGTATGTACCGTATACCCGTCCCGGTAATAATCCATAGCTCCATACATCATATCGTCCAGCTCCCGGCGGACGTATTCACTAAACCAGGGAGCTGCATCTTCCCGCTGGTAGTATGCGGCAACTGAGGCGCGGGTATAATCGTAATGCTCCCAGTAATCCTTAAAGGAAGCGTCCGCTTCTTCGGGAGTGGTATAGCCGAATTCGATCATCCGGTCCAGCACCGCCCGCTGCCGATCCATAGCAATATTCGGGTTATCCAGGGGATTGTACCGGGCAGGGCTCGAAAACTGGATCACCAGGATCGCGGCTTCAGCCAGGCTTATCTCCCGGGCGCTATGACCAAAATAGTACTTGCTCGCGGCCTCTACCCCGTAGGTGCCGGAGCCCATATACAGGTAGTTGAGGTACAGCTCAAGGATCTCGTCTTTGGTGTATTGCCGTTCCATCTGCAAGGCCCACCAGAGCTCCCGGAGTTTCCGGGTAAGGGTCATTTCGGTCCGGTCTGTATGGAGACTACCGGCGATTTGCTGGGTAATGGTGGAACCCCCTCCCAGGTTTCGTCCGGCGATTCTTCCGTAAACCGCCCGGGCAATACCGCGAATACTGAATCCTTTATGGCTATAAAAATCCGGGTCCTCTCGTGCAAGGACCGCATTGATAAGATGCCGGGGAAGATCCCGCAAAGAAACCAGTTCTCGCTTTTCATCCGCGGAAAACTCGGTGATCACCCTTCCATTGCTATCCAGAATCTTAGTGGGCAGGGCAGGGGCAAATTCTTCAAAATCCCGCCGGTTTTTAATATTAGCCGTTTCTGCCAGGGATAAGCCCAGGGCAATACCGATTATCACCACCATAATAATGGTCAAGCCTGCCGCTATACGGAGGAATACGCCTGATATCCAAGAAACACGTGAAGGGGCCATGAGATAAGCCTATGGAAGGACTACCGGTTTGTCAATACAGGGCTTGGGATCAGCCAGAATAAACGCATAGTATGAGCGCCAGTCGGCCGCGCGCCGCCTACACCCCAGACCTCCGGGCAGACCTCGCCCCAAGCAAGCAAACAATCATGGGCCGCGCTTAGTCCTTGTCAAGCCTCTGACAGCGTAAATCCCCCTTTTTTACATCTTTTTTTCTCTTTCTTTTTGCCCCTGTATTCCGTGCCGCATTGCAGCAAAGAAGAAACCGCCCCGTGGGGCGGCTATATACCACTATGCCTGCGGGCATAAAATGCAAGAAGGCTTTTTTATGAAAAGCAAAATGTTTCTAACGGCAATGGCGGCGGGGGCATTAGCTCTTGCCCGCGCCGATGCCTCATCCGGCAGTGGTTCCCCGCTATCCCTCCCGTATGCCCGTCATAGCCTGTTTACTGGCTTACCACCTCAGGCTTCGTGTCAATCCGCTCTAATTGCTGATCCATCAACTTCAGAGCTTCCATGGCCTTAAACTCCGTATACCGGGATGCTTCATTCTCAATAATATCTGCCGCAGCCCTGGCTGCATCGGCCTTACTATAGGATATGAGGACCCAGAACGTTCCATCCTTGGTCTGCTCTCGCTTCACCGGTATGGCTCCGTTTAAAGTGGTTTGGGTTAACTGCCGACCAACGCTTTCAGAAAACTCAAGACTGGCCTGGCTATTCGTGGTCCCTGCTGAACGGGCATAGTCGGTGTCATGGCCTGTACATTAGCATTGAGTTGGAAGGCCAGGGATTGCCGGGCTCGGCCTTCTGCCATAGTTAGGGACTGATTAGCCGTGGTGAGTTTTGCGCTGCCGATACCGAAGATCGCGTCCTCTTGTATCGGAGGATTCATCACGAAATCCGGCAGTTCCGCGTGGACTCCACCTGTGGAGGCAGACGAAGCACAGCCTACTCCGGTCAAGACCGTTAAGGCCAAGACGAGGAAGAAAAGATAAGAGGTGTTCCTTTTTTTCATAAAAAACTCCTTAAAACAACATGCAGGTCTTATACAAGAACCTTATAGCAAAGGGCGTATGTGCGGGGTTTACGCGCATACCGGCCTGTACCATACCTAAAATTTCCAGGTGTAGGATATTTTGTATCCCAGGTCATCATGGGCAGTGGGAACCACATAGAGGCTCAATCCGTCCAAGGGCCTTATGGCAACTTGAGAACCAGGCTTGTGGTATATTTGGGCCCGTATTACACCGAATATCGCCCCTCCAACATAACACCCAAGCCCGATAAGAAAGGGATAATCAAGTCCTGTGTCCCACCAATATATAAGCGTAGAACCTATAACAACAGTACCAACTCCCTCCAAGGCGGCGGTAACTCCTCCGCCAAATTTGTCCCCTCCCACCAAAAAGGATCCCAGTCCAAATAATAAATTCAAGGCAGATGCCTTTAACCGTTCCTCAAAGGTAAAGTCCACAAGATAACCGGTTCCCTGCAGCAGGGATTCCAGAACCTTATCACTCCTAATATCTTCTGACAAAGGCGCACTCAATCGTCGCGCCTTCCGTTGCTATGGCCTGAAACCGTATTCTGTACTGAGATCCAATCACTTCTATGGAACCTATGATGATGCTTTGCGCGCCGAACATCCGTCCAATACCCTGGGCAGATTCATCGCTTACCTCATCGAACATATTGAAGTCCAGTTCCCCCCGGATCGCGTCCAGTCTTCTCCGCTCTACCGGCTTTAAGGCGCCGATATGGACAATAGCGTTGTTAGCTCATCAATAGCATAATCCGTGAGCCTGGTTGACTGGGACTGAAAATTGATGACCGCCACGGTGCTCCCCTCGGTTAATCGGCTGCTCAACTCTTGAGCGGCGTCTTTTATTGAATCGTCCAGGGTTTGCGCCTGAAGCCCTCCCAAGGATAGGGCCATAACAAAAATCGCCAGCCCACAATTCATTTTAAACATGTTTACTCTCCTTATGGTACATTGTTTCTCTTATACGCTATTTCCAGGTGTAGTCCAGCCGAATAAATCTCACCGCCCCGAGGGGCAGGTTTCCTGTGGTTATGGTCACGGCGATTCGTACTTCTTAATACGCTTCTGATGCCATCGCCACTATTTCTGCGGTTGTAACGTCAAGGGCTTTCAAACGCAAACGTCGCGTGGAGCCTACGCCGGTGATACTTCCAGTTATCACGATATTGGCGCCTAATAATTTTCCGATGGACACCGCCGAATCATCATCAACTTCCCCGGACAACTGAAAATTCTGTTCAGTCCTGATAGTTTCAAGACTCTTCCGGTCAACCACCTTGAAACTGCCGGAACTTACTATGACGTATGCAAGTTCGTCAAAAACAAATTCCGCGGCTTCCACATCTCTTGACGCAATGTTTACCACCGCGATGGTCGTTTTCGGCTGGAGGCGGGTGATGATCACCTCTGCAGCTGCATACAGCGCCGCTTCTAACGTGGATTGAGCAATCGGTCTTGGCGTAACCGGAACGCTGGAAGCAGGTTTTGCAGGAACCAGAGCGACGCTACCGGCGGGTTTTACCGGAACCGGAGCGCTGCCGCCCACCGTAATAACAAAGTCGTTTATCGAATTCGCTATAACGCTGATCCTAATGGTTCCCCCGGCAGCGTTGAACGATACTTCATCCGTCTTCATCGTATACAGTTCCGCATATATTTTGTGAACGCCGTCAGGAACCCTTACCACGTCGGATTTCCCATTTGCCAGGGTCAGTCTGTTTTTACCGTCAATATACACCCGTTCTTTGAAACCCGAATTGACCTTGCTCTCCATTCTTTGGATATGCAGTTCAGTATCCCCGAATACAAAGCCGGCGTTCAATACGGATACGGCGATGACCGCCAGCGCTGTGTATGTTTTTTTCATAACACCCCTCGTACACCCATGCCTTTCAATGCCTACTGTCCTGCGTCTCAACCGGCACAGGACAGAGCAAACTAGAATTTCGTGCTTATGCCAAATGTGAGGAACCGGTTAAAAGGCGCATCAAGTGTGTCGCTTCCGCCGGCATACTTGGCTTTTGCCGAAAGGCCGTACCGATCAAAACCGGCCTCTACAAAAGCGCCGATAGTGGCGGTGAAATAATAGGCCGCGCCAACGTCAATGCCAAACCCAACTCCAGGCGGAATTTCTATAGTCATACCGAAATTTTCATAGAGGTCCTTCGTTTCGCCCGTCCAAATTCCGAAGGGTACCCCTATCTTACCCACCGCGTTGGGACTCTCTAAGCCGCAAGCCGAAGACCAGGTCATTGGGGGCGGGGCATGGAGTCTCCCGTTCAGGAACCAACTACCCTGGCATTGAATGCTGCGGAACCGGAAGCTGCTGAGGGACTTGAGGAACTTCTTAAGGAGCAGGATTTTACAGAAATCTCTGAGGATATAGCTTGGGTACTGGAACAGGCGGCGGAAACCGCCACGGACTTTACTACCTTCCAAAAAGCACTCCATACGCTGGTACGGAATTGGCTACCCGATAAGATTGTCCCATGCTTTGCCCTGGCTACCTTCAAGGCCCGCGTCCTAGGGGCATCGGAATTTGCGGATACCCCCTAATGGCGGATTTCATCCCTCAGGCGGTCCTGGAGTACCTGAAATATAAGCAACTCAAAGTAGGTTTTGCTTATGAAGAGGTATGGCATGAAGAACATGCCACGGCCTTTACCGTGGTTAAGGCTATGCAGCTTGTACTGGCCGATTTGCACCGTGCGGTTATAGATGCGATGGAACAGGGCCAGTCCTTTGAGCGCTTCAAGCAACACCTCAAGCCGATTTTGCAGCAGAAGGGCTGGTGGGGGAAAAAGGACCTGCTCGACCCGCTGACCGGGGACACGGTGAAGGCCCAGTTAGGTAGCGACCGCCGTTTACAAACCATCTAGCGGGTGAATATGCGCAGTGCCTATCAAAAGGGGCAATACGAAAGAACCATGGAAAGTGAGTTACACCCGTATCTGCTGTACCGGATAGGGTCGAGTGTCCACTACCGGGAGGAACACCTGGGTTGGGAGGGGGTGATTCTGCCCAAGACTGACCCCTGGTGGGACAGCCACTTCCCGCCTAACGGCTGGGGCTGTAAATGCTACACTCGGGCGGTAACGGAAGCTCGACGGGGTAGATCCGGCGTTTAACTGGGATGTGGGTAAGGCAAATCGGGGAGGGATAGGGGAACAAGCCTTAGCAGGAGCGCGAAACCAGTACGCCAAAACGACAGCCGGGCAGATGATTCAAGGGATACTTGACCAGGCCCTCAGTGCAAGTCCCGGCCCTGTACCTTGGTACGAAGAACCGATTCCCATTACCCGCAAGCAAGGGTATGGACGGTTGAGTCTTGACGAAGCGATACACCGGGAGCTAGGGTATTTACAGGGTGAAACTCGTAAAACCGGCAAGGAATATATGAATTTGATGGTGCAAGGGGGTAACCGGCTTTTAGGCACCTGGTCAAGTGGGAAGACAAGCACCAAGATTTCCCTTTCCAAGGAGATTAAAGATATGCTAAAAAGTAAAGAAGCAGGAACTCTCTACTTGTTGCATAGTCATCCGAATAATTCATGATTTTCTGATGCGGATATGGCGATTATGTGCCATTATCCATCAATAAAAATGATGGGGCTTGTTCTGCAAAATGAGGCGAGGTGTTTTATAGCCATAGGAAGTGGGCAAAGATTAGAAACCAGGGAAGCATTAACAGGACTTATTGACTTTATTGCCGAGTTAAAAGGGTATTGGGTAAAAGAGAGGTTAGACTGCCTTAGAGAAAAGTATGGATAGAGGTGTAGGTATGAAGGAAAAGAATAAATACACCTGGGACGGAGAACCTATTTATGAGGCCTTTAACAGTGAAGAAGAATATCAAAAAGCAATAGAGAAGCGCAAGGAAGAGATTCTTGCCTTATGGGAAGACTTAGAAGAACATAGCAAGCAGTGGGATACGGCTCATCCAGAAATTGCAGCCAAACGGCGAACTGAACACGTCATAGCTGAAGCTGCCCGTGCTGCAAGCGAGGTTGCCCCAGAATTCGCCCCTGAGCCGAACCCGTCCCGCCGAAACCCCCAGCCCTGAATGCGGTTTTTTTCTGACCCCTCTACCCAGGAACCCAGCATCCCTTTTTATTACACTATAGGCAAACCCTTTACAATCCCCCTCCCCCTAAATCCCGCCACATTGCTTAACATCCCGTCTATTCGCTGGTATTTCTAAATCTATTCTCCGCTATTTACAGGATGTGCTGCTCGTCATCCCCGAATACAGCCACTTTACCGATAACTGGAACGGCGGCGAGGTCGCGTATAAGTTCATCTTTGCGGGCCGGCAGTTCCGGCTTTTGCTGCATCCCGGTCTGTACGGACTTCCGGGAAAATTGCAATCCTCCATAAGTACTCACCTCCAAAGGTTTATCGCGGGTTTTCGTCCGCCCAATCCCCTGGCCTATAGACGGGATGGGTTTAATCCATACGGGGATTACATCGGCCATCTGGAAATGGGGAGAACCAAGCCTTTGCAGAAATACCGGCTCTGGGCGCCTCAATCAGAAGGTATTGAGCCGTTTCTTCAGGTTTGTGGCGGATTGTGAGAAACGGGGGATCTAGGTCCTCCTCTCCTATCTCGGCTATGAGGAAGGGTCTTTTGCCGCTTCAATTGAGCGTATCCGTGCTTTAGACCAGGCCCTCAGGGAAGGGCTCTGGGTGATTTCCCGGCCTGAGGCCTATTGTCTTCCCCGCTCCTGG
>JAITJS010000031.1 GCA_031278815.1 Treponema sp. | reverse complement strand
AGCCCGCTTTTCCCAAGACTGAAAGGCAAGACCGGCGAGGGCGGCCGCCTCGCCGGTCTCTAGACCGCTGCCCCTTTCAAGAAAACCCTAGAAAGCGGCCTTGAAAATAACGGGAATCGTAAATACCCCCGGTTCTTTTGTGCTGTCCACTTCTCCAGCCACCCGGTAGGCAAGACCTACCTTGATACTGCCGGGGCCATAGAGTTGTTCCAGCCAGGCGCCAAAACCGATCCTAAGACCCCCATCTTTACCCTCTATTTTGGTACCATCTTTTTTGGTCTCTCCGATAAACTCAATACCAAAATCAAGGCCGACGCTAGTATTGTCAAGAACTTTATAGGAAGGCCACAGATGCGCGTTTAAGATAAAGGCCTCCGACACTGTATCTTTGTCATCGGTTTCGGTGTTATCAGTAATCCCGCCAAACTTGGTATCCACCCGGACCGGAATAGTCAAAGCATCAAGACCGTATTGTATCCCCAGGGATACCTGGTAGGCGGGCTGATAGTTACCGATCTTCTTGGTGGTTCCCGCGTCGTAATACTCCGTAAATCCCAGGGGGATCTTGCCTCCCACGTCCAGGGTGAGTCCGCTCATCCCTGTATAGGCAAAAGCCGCCTCAATCCGTTGATAGCCCCCTGCCGTAGTGAGTGGCCCAGAAGTATCAGGCTTCCCTGCAGAAGGTTGACCCCCTACATACTGGACCCGGGCAAGGCCCACACCGTCTATCTCATACCCCGCGGCGATCTGGACATTATGGTACGCTTCCGGCACCCCGCCGATCCATACCGTATTACGCAAACTATAAATAGGCGAGCCCCCCGTTTCCTTACCCCAGTCTGCTACATTATTGAGCTGCGCGCCGATGAAGAGGCCCTGTATCGGGGTGAGGCTCAAGGCTAAGGCGTTTTCCCCTTTAAATCGGTTGAATATGTCGTCTTGAGCCCCGGACTTTACGGTGTAGTTCGTGAGACCCCCGTCCCCGACTTTCCCCCGGAGGGTATCAATGTTGAACCGGCCTCCGTCGATTTTGAGGGCCTCTAGGGGCTTTATCCAAACCCCCGCCCAGTCACTAATCTCAAATGTTGAAATTGCACTCTTGGAGACTTTTGCAGAAAACGTGACCCTAAACCCGACTTTTTCCGCTGCCCCGGCTACATCCAGCTTCATTTCGGATTTATCACCGTCGTTCCTCCCAAATGCCGGACCGACTTGGTCGTCCTTTGCATCGTTGTCCACAAATACCAGGGGGGCAAGGGCCACATTCGCCTCCCCCTTCACGGTTAATTGTGCAAACCCAGTCCCGGCTAAAACCACGAGCACCATTGAAAGAGCAATGAACTTTTTCATAGTTCCTCCTTAAAAATACTTCCCGGAGGGAAACGGCCAACGACCGTCCAGCCCCTCCTGGGGGTACTTATAAAAAATGAGGACCCCCTCTATCCGTGCCGCGGACAGATGAGGGCCCTCAAATTTCTTCAAATCCACATCCCCGTGAGAAAAACGGTAAAAACCGCTCCCTTTCCGGAAAGACCTGAGGATATTTCGATAAAAATGTATGAATAAGAAAAGTTCAGTACTATATAATAGAATTATATATAGGGGGGGGGAGTACTATAGGAATAAACAACAAGAACCTACTGCGTGATTTCATCAAAACACCTTTACCCGTTTTTACGCTGCCCCATGAGGCAGTCTACCCATAACTCTTATATAATACCGCCCCCTGATCTTTTTGTCAAGGGTAAAAGGCGGGGATTTTTCATTGCTGTTTTCAGAAAGATACCATGCCTTCTGCATTGCAATAAGATAATTATTGCCAAATAAGTTTCGAGCTCAGTGCTTCAGGAGCACCGGTCCGGCGCATCAATACCCTTACCGGGTGCTAGGTATACCAGCCCAGCGCGGCATAGCCGACAAAGGAGGCAGGTACGTCCTGGCCCGGGCCCTGTGCATCGGCGCTGGTACCGTAGGCCAAAAGCTCCCCGGGCCCTGCGGCTGCGGCTTGGGCAAACCCCAGGGTTGCCAGCACCGCTCCCACGGAGCAGGCGGCTCTATCCTCCAAAGCCCGTTCCAGGATCCGTGCAGGATTCCCCTCCATGAGGGCCTCAATGAACCGCCGATCATTGACCTCCCGTACCCAGTCCAGGGCCTTTTTCCCTGTTCCCATAGGGGAAAAGTCGTAATGCTCCCCGTAATGGGTCAGGTCGGTAGAACCGAGGACCACCAGATTGCGATTCAGGGATCTCCCTGCGTGAAACAGGAGGTTTCCTACATCAAAAGAGGCCATTTCCGCAGGAAGCCGCAGCCACAGTAGCCAGGATTGAGGGAAAAAATAATGCACCAGGGGAACCAAAACCTCCACCGTATTATCCTGATACCGGTCTGAAGCAGTTCCCCGGAGGAAGGGCTTCCCCTGAAGTTCCTTTCTTACCAAGGACCGCAGTTCGCGGTCCATTTCCATATTCCCAAAAGGACCGGCAAACCCATCTTCTTCCGCAAACAAGGGTGGTAAGCCTGCAGGAAGGTGGCCTCCAATAACTACCACCGTATCCGCCTGGGGATCCAAAGCAGTCACCCCAGCACCGGCTATGGCCCCTGAATAGGCCCATCCTGCATGGGGCGCTACCGCTGCCCGGGCTGTCCGGGTTTGGCGCGAAAAGGGAGCTAAAAACCCCCGGATCTGTTCCGCATCCTGGGGATACCAGCCCTGGGGAAGGGCTCTTTTCCTAAGTGTCATGGGACTAGCATAGCGGATCATTTCCCGGTCTGCCTATAGGCTCGCTGAACAAGCGGGGCCTGCCTTTACCAGATCCGGGGTTTGAACCCTTGAGGGGCTTCAATCTCCACGGTCTCTCCAGAGGGTATAATAACATAGAAACCCTTCTTCAGCGCATACCGGATAACTTCCTGATTAACTACCGCGCCTGCAACCGCGCCCAGGTATTTCCGCGAATCCTGGTGGGTATCCGCCACCCGGCGCAATATCTCCATCCGTTTCAGATGATCCTGCACATCCTCCGTGTTCAGGCGGGTCTTTACTTCCACAGCCATAGCATACTCGCCGTTTTCAAGGAGCACGTCTATTTCGGTAAGGCGCTTTTTCGCAGGATCCTCCAGTTCGACATTTCGGGAGATCCGGGTGAAGACGAAGCCGCGATCTTGAAATTTTTCATGGAGTTTGGGGGCCATGAAATGCTCCGTCAGATCCCCCAGGCGGATGCCCAGTTCGCCAAGCCTGCGGTCGGTCTCTTTCATCTGCCGGGCAGTCTCTTTCTGCAGCCGGTCGGTCTCTTTCTGCGGTTGGTCGGTTTTCACGGTTAATTCCTTGATCAACCGGTCAGTGTCTTTCAAATGCAGACCAATTTCTTCCTGCTGCCGGTCGGTTTTCACGGTTAATTCCTTGATCAACTGTCCGGTCTCCCGGATTAAGGCCCAAGTCTCTTCAAAGCTTACCCCCTTAGGCCATGTCTGTACCACCATGTCTCCCATGTTCACATCTCCTCAAAACCAATCCAGAATCCGCTTAGTACGGACTTCAGGCTCCCCTCAAACTATACCTGGTTGATCGGTATAAAGTAAATCCAGGAGCCCTATCAAAATACCCACAACCTTACCTAGTAAACCCTCGATAGTAAAGGAAAAAATTAAACGTAACCCTATCTTAACCGATAATATGCGTATGTGGCAAAATCATTCTCATACTGCAACCGGTGCGTTAAATCTAGCTGCCTCTAAATCAGGGGTTCAATTTGCTATAAATCCCTATATCATTGCCTGGGTATGTATAGGTATCTATACCGCAGCTATCGGATTTTCGGGATTCCGCTTCTATACCGGTATCAGGGATCGCCGTATCTTAGCAGAAAAAGAATTTTTTAATCTTGCAGATGTTTCCACTACTGAAGCAAGCAACGGGTTTATGACTGAACTCTTTAAAGAGAAGATACTGAATGCCCTGGAAACATCAAAAACCCTCCAAGGGGTGATTCTTTCCGCAGGACCTGCCGGGAACTACACCTTCGAGCGCTTTAAGGGAGCGACCGTACGTTGGACTGGGGATGTACCCCATTTCAGGACCCAATTCGGCATCTCGAAAAAGCCCTTTATTGAAGGTTTGCAGATTCCCAATATGCGGAATGTCTACATCAGTGCGGTCTACAACACCATTGATTATAGCCGGATCATTACCATTTTAAAACATACCCTTTTTGTGATTACCGCGGCCTTTGGTATAGCCTGTCTGACCTTCATCCTGCAATTCTTCCCGGCCCGAGTTTCCTACCCTCCTTCGGTGAAACCATCTTCTAAGCCTAAGCCGGGAGGAGCCTATGCAAAAAAAGCGCCCCTCCCCGCTCATAAGGGTAAGCCGAAGGAAGAGCCCATAAAGGAAGCACGAGATACATCCTTTACCCTCCATTCAGAGGCTGAACAGGCTGCGAAAACAGGGGCTTCGGTTGCTGCGCCCCCCCCCTCAGCCGAGGAAATCCATGACCTCTGTAGTAAAGGGATCGGTGAAGAGTCCGGTATCCGGGATCGACTTTCTTCAGAGCTGCACCGTTGCGCTTTTTTTGAACAGGATATGGTGTTTATGATCATGGCTTTGAAGTCTAAGGCCCAGATGGATATCTTATACCCCTTGCTTATTGATGAGGTCATCCATTTTTTCATCCTGCCGGACCTGATTTTTGAGAAAAACCCCTGGGGCATTGCCCTGATCCTGCCGGATATTACCCTGGATCAAGGGCTTGCCAAATCCGGCGAATTCCACCAGCAGGTCTTAGGCAAATACCCGGAATTCAGCAGGAATCAAGGAAACCTGTATATCGGTATGAGTTCCCGGGCCGGCCGGTTCATCAATGCCGAGCGGCTCATGCTTGAAGCCGGTCAAGCCCTGGAGAAAGCCCAGGAAGATGCTTCTGCTCCTATTGTGGCCTTCAGAAGCGATCCGGAGAAATACCGGGCTTTTATGGCTTCTCAAAATACGAAGCCGTCCTGAAAAGCCGGCTCATGGTCCATTCCGCCAAGGCATAGATAAAAGGCGTATCAGAAACAAGGGCACTGCGCTGGTTGTTTGAGTCTAAGGCAGGACCAATGCGGATACTCCGACGTAGGCCGTTCCCCAGTTCCAGGATGATCTGGCCCTGGTTAAATCCATCTTCCTTAATTCCTGCAGGCGCAGGGATAAAATCTTCCCCTTCAGCATCCACAATAGACCGTATATAGGACTCCACCCGCTGGGTATCCAGCTCCGGCACTGAGGCCCCTTCGATAATCCAGCCCTCCTGGGATCTGCTCAGGCTAAAGGGTCCTTCCGGGGCGCTGGGTTCCTCAGCCTCGGTAGCTTGCTCAAGGGAGGACGCCAGGGGATACACGGTGATGCGCTGGACCGAATCCACCCCCAGACCGGAATTTTCCGCTTCCGGGAAAAGACGGAGGTTGTACCAGGCTGTCTTGGAACTGGAAATATACCCGGAAAGGATGTCATTCCCAGAACGGATCTCCGGTTGGCCCTGTTTTCTCAGGTATACCTCACGGCCCGTAGGATCCTGAGACCCTACCAGTAGATCCAGCAAAGGATCGGCGGCAGCCCCTCCACGAATGAGGATCCGAGAAGCAGCCGCTTCGGTAAGCCCCAGCCGTTCATGGGAAGCGGTTTCAGTTCCCCGGACCGGATACGCTCCCTTAGTAGAAAGGATCCGTAAGAAATCCTCAATCCGTCCTTGCTTTGCCGGGTATTCCCCATCATCTCGGGAAACGAACCAGGCCGCTTCTTTTCGTATCAGCGTAAGCGGATCCCTTGAGGAGCCAGATAGTTCTATCCGGTCCACTTCATCCAGCCGCTTAGGGTCCAGCCATTGAAACGCGGCATTCCGGGAATGGACCCGTTCAGGTTCAAATATCCAGGTTCCTGCATAGAGCAGCGCCAAGACCCCCACCACCGATGAAAGAAAAAGCACTTTCTTTTTATATACCATTATGTAAGCTCCTTATCCGGGAACGCCGTTTCCAAGCAACACAGACTCCCACCACCACGACCCCCAAGGGGACAAGCACTACATTGATAATCCGGGCAAACACCATAGCCAGGATCCGTTTCTCCTCAAGGAGGATCTTATCCAGCCGCCCTCCCAGGCTCTCCCGGTTTCGAATACCGATGATATCATCATCGTTCCCAAGCCACGATGCGGCTTGGATAAGAAAATCAAAGTTCCGCTGATCCCCCCGGGTATAATTCGAGGCTATATCCGTATCCCCAATCACGATGATCCGGGATTCCCGGGGTTCCGAAGGCATATCCGGCAATGCTTCAGCGCTCCCTTCCCGCACTGGCTTAGGTAGGTTCGCAAAGTAACTGGGGAAGGTACCGAAAAGGGCGGCCCCCAATACTTTTACCCCCTTAGTATCCGTGGCTTCCTGTTCAAAAAGAAAGGCCCCGGCAACCGGATCTACGGCAAAGTCCTTGGTCTGCAACCATGCCTCTGGGGAACTGGTAAAGAGGAATTCCGCACGTATCTGTTCCGGGGGATTGAGTTCCAGCGGGCTGGGCCAGAAGAGATCCACCCCGTTAAACTGGGCGCCCAGGGGATGCTGCTTGTTACCGTTTTCTTGCAGAACCCCTATCCAATGAGGGTACCGGATCAGGTGTAACTGGATGGCCCCGCTCGGGGTTTGAGTCTGATATTGCAGGGGCAGGGCGGTACGATCCAAGACCATCTCGGGTTTTACCGTAGCGCCGTACCACGAAACCATAGTCAAGACCCCCTTATCGGTCATTACCCGGGCATTGAGATTACCCTGGGTATCGACAAACACGCTTTCCAGGGCAAACAGCACCTTACCGCCTCCCTGCATATACCGGTCTATACGGTAAAGCGCCCATTCATCCAAATCCTCGGTTCCTCCCAGCACGAACAGGACCGGCAAGGCATCGGGGATGTCATCTCCTCCATTGATAAGCTGTACCCTGAACCCGGATTGGACCAGGCTCTGGTTGAGGTACTGATAATCGTTGGCCCACTGCCGGTAGGCATCTCCCACAATGACCCCGATTTCCCGATCCACTCCCCGCACCAGAGAACGAATCCGGGAGGTCAAATCGTATTCCAAGGTTTCCAGAGAAAATACCACCGG
Source organism: Treponema sp. (assembly GCA_031278815.1). Lineage (GTDB taxonomy): Bacteria > Spirochaetota > Spirochaetia > Treponematales > Breznakiellaceae > JAIRLU01. Next base: position 66,309 of record JAITJS010000031.1, on the reverse strand, counting down.
TAATACCTCAACCTGGTCTAGATACTCAATGGCAATACCGGTATATACCGTAGCAACGCTGGCTTGGTCCCGCTCTACGGTCTGGATCTGCTGAGGTTGAATGCCCAGTTGTTCCACTGCCTGTTCCAGCCCGGTCTTGGTAGGATCCCGCCGGGTAACCCGGATTTTTCCCCGAGAATAGGCGGCATATTCCCGCAGCAGGTCTTCAATCTCCCCAGGCGCCGGGTGTATGGCCGCAAGTTTATCCGAAAGGTAATAGGTGATCCGGACCTGGTCGGGGATTTCCGTATAGAGTTTGCGAGAAACCTCCGCAATAGTATAGGCATGGTTCTTGGTCAAGTCGATCCTGAACCACAGGCGGCGGCTGAGCAAAAGCCCCAGCACCAGGGCAAGAACGCTCAAGGCCGTGATGACCCGTACTTCCTGCTTGCTCATCCCTTACCTCCATTTCCTTTCGATGAGGACCCGGGTGTTCAGAAACAAGAACAGCACCGTGGTCAACACGAAGAAGGCCACATCCCTGGTATCAATGATGCCCTTGGAAAAGGTCTCAAAATGAAAGGACAGGGAAAAGAAATTGATCCCCTCGGCTATAAGGGGAGGAAGGTTTAGGGTCATGGTAATCTGATTGATAAACATCATAATCAGGAGGACCACCGCACTCCCCAAGAAGGAACCGGCCTGGTTTCTGGATACACAAGAGAGTAAGAGCCCTAAACTCGTGGCACTGGCTCCCAAAAGCAGGGCCCCTGCGTATTCTCCCAGGATAGTCCCGCCGTCAAAATCCCCTAAGGGGAGGAGGCTCAAGGGCACCGGGATGGTCAAGCCCATGATCAGGGCCAGTACCGTGAAGGACGGGATGAACTTTCCCAGGACCAGGTCCCACTCAGAGAAAGGCATGGTGAGCAGCAACTCAATGCTCCCGAGCTTTCGTTCTTCGGCCCAGCTTTTCATGGTAATAGCGGGTATGACCAGCACAAAGCCCAGGGGAAAGGCCGCAAAAAAAGGCCGCAAGGATGCGGTATTTAAGGTAAAGAACCGCTGCACGTAAAAAAGCCATATAGACACAAAAATGAGAAAAAACACGATGATACCATAAAAAAGGGGTGAAATGCTATAGGAATAGAGTTCTTTCCGGACTAAAGCCAGAGTAGCCCTCTTAGGTTGGTGTACTACGCCAGGATGTGTCATGCAGCCCCCTCCTCGCCGGTGAGTTTTACAAAGATGTCTTCCAGGCTGAGTTTTTTCCGGTTCATCTGGAGGATCTTAAGTCCTTCGGACACAGCCCAATCGAAGATCCCCTCTCCATCTAAGGGTTGGGTATCCCTGCTCAGGGTAAAACTCACATGCACCGTACCGGGCACGCCCCCTTCCGTAAGGCTCACCGCGGCGCTGGTTCCGGTAAGGCTCCTCACTTTTTCGGTGATCTCCGGGAGAGCTGCCCCTTTCAGGGTCAATTCCCAGGTATCGGTCCCTTTCAAGGTTCCGGCGATTTCATCAGGTTTCCCTTGGGCGGCAATACGGCCCTCGTGGATGATGAGCACCTGGGAACAGATCGCTTCAACCTCTTGCAATATATGGGTAGAAAGGATCACGGTCTTCCGTTTTCCTAAGTCTTTGATGAGATTGCGGATTTCGATGATCTGGTTTGGATCCAGCCCAGAGGTAGGTTCATCCAGGATGAGTATGGGGGGATCGTGGACAATGGCTTGGGCCAAGCCCACTCGCTGTTTATACCCTTTGGAGAGGGTTTCGATGGGTTTTCCCGCGACCTGTTCCAAGCCGCAGGCAACGAGGCTGCTCTGTATGGCTTTTTTGCGAAGATCCCGCTGGATCAGCCGGGCATCGGCTATAAAGGAAAGGTATTCATCTACCGTGAGGTCCCCATAGAGGGGAACGCTTTCGGGTAGGTAACCAATGCGCTTTTTCACTTCCACCGGATTCTCCTGGACGGAAATACCCGCTACCCAGGCGGTTCCTGCTGAAGGGAAATGGTATCCGGTGAGGATCTTCATGATGGTGGTCTTCCCGGCACCGTTGGGGCCTAGGAAACCGAGGACTTGCTCCGTCCCTAGGGTAAAAGAAACTCCCCGTACTGCCTCTACCGGGCCGTACCGTTTGGTGAGTCCCTGAACTTCTATCATAGGGCATCTACTCCTTAAGAAGGCATGATACCCCAAGGTTCGGGTATAGTTCAAGCAGGTCGGTATACCCCCATAGAAAACGTCCGAGGGGTTTGTGGACTCTCTCGGTCCCTATCAATACACCCGGTACCGATCCGGCCCCTGCTGTTCAGAAATGACTTCCCGGTGGTGGCGGATACTCTGAAGGGTACCGTGCTCTTCTATAAAAAGGAGATGCCTCAGCGTGAGGGCGGGTTCCTTCAGACCCTTCAGCATAGGGTCTGCCGGGTTTCTTGTTCCTGCGGCGGTTTTGCTTGTTCTCTAAGAAATCCGGGATCCACATACATAAAAAAAAGCCTGCGCCCATAGCAAATGCCACGATTTTGATGGTGGTGTCGGAAATATACCGGGGTTCAGCCGCGATGAGGAGTTCCCCTGCTTCAATACGGGGTTTCTTGGTTCCTTCCAGCCCCACAATCCGGATAAACCGCTCATTTCCATAACTATACCCCAGATCCCGGGCATAGATCGCAATCGTCTCTTTATCATACATGAGGGCATTTTTGGTTATTTCGAGTTCTTTGTTAATCCGTTTTAAGGATTCCATGTTTTCCACGAGTTTATCATGTTCTCGACTGAGTTGATTATAGGCTAATACACCTACCGGTCCCCGTCCTATTGAGAATGCAGTATAAACAAAAATCCCCGCCCAGATGGGCATGAGATATTTTACGGATCCCATTATCTATAATTACGGATACTTGCTCCTTATTCTTTAGGAACCTCCCTTGTACCAAGGTACAGGTGGCTCAAGAATCCGTAGCCATAACCGATAATAAAAATTAGTAGGATAAATTCGAATAGCACAAAACTACGGTTCAGGTATGTTCATCCTGCGGGAGCGATTATGGCAAGTGAGAAACCCAGGGAAGTCCATAAGGGTAATTATTCAGAAAAGTATGAGTCAACTCAGGAACTTGATGCCTATGGCGTATGGGTAAAAAGCGAGCCTCAGGTCATTTCAGACCCTATACCGGATATTTTGGATATGCTCAATTTCCCCAATGAGCCGGAAGCGCTGGATGAAAAAGGGTCGGCTTCGAAAACCTATCCTAACTTCAGTCTGGAACCGACGGAACCTAAGCTTTCCCTTGGGCAGCAGGATGGTATCCCTAGAGAAAGCCTAGAAAAGGCGGAGGAGACTTCGATTAACGATAGGTCAATCCTTGGGGATGCTCGTTTTGTTGACCCTCTTGCTGATAATGACGAGTTATTTGATGATCTGTCAGAGGATATGGTAATCGAGGATTTTCTTGCTGCATCGATTCCTCCTGTTGATTTAGCAGGGCTTTCTCAAGAGAAATCACCGGCCTTAGACATACCTGATACTCCGGTGAAACCGCCGGAGCGTCCCCAAGCGGCCCATTCAGCGCCCCCCATGCAAGCCCTTGATTCAGAGGAGAGCCTGCAATTATTAAGGAACATTCTGGGAGAATTAACCTTGATACGGCATGAGGTATCCGCCCTCAAAGGGCTGGTAATCCGAGGAGAAACCGCGGCAGCCCTTGTGGAACCACAGAAGGCCGAAGGTGGTGGAGAGGAGGATGAAAAAGTTACTATTACCGGGGATGAACTCTCCAATATCTTCCATAACGCCACCTTTATCACCAAAGCATTAAGCCCAGAATACCCCGCCCTATATGCTCAAGAGATCGACGTTACCCCGGCTGAAGAGGTTCTTCATACCATCCCTGGGAATACCAAGGATGGGGTAGGGAATGAAGAAAACCCTCAGGTATCACCTGATGAAGATGAAGGGTCTAAGGATGCTTCTCATCATGGTTTGGTACATACCCATTTGGCAAACCCCTCAGGTGAAGTCTTTTTAATTGATGATTTATATATCGAAAATGGATCGATGAAGGATATACCCATTGCATTGGAACCAGAAGATGAAGCAGGAATTAATGATGCCTTTGCTATGATTGAATCCATTATGGGCCCTAAAGACCAAGCCGAGACTGAGGATGAACCTCCTGATGATACGCCTTCCGGTTCTTCCCCGGGATATCCTAAGAGCGAGGAAGCCGGCCAGGAACCCTCGACGTTTTCAGGTGAGGCTCAGGCCCATAAGCCCTTTGACCTAAAACAGGAACTAAAAAACGTCCTTATCTTTATGGATCAGCTCTTAGAATCCCTACCAGAGGATAAAATTGGAGAATTTGCTGAATCTGCCTATTTTGATACCTACCAGAAACTTTGTAATGAACTAGGAATCGCTTAATTATGGGGCTTTTATGTAAAGCTCTGTCCCAATATGCCCTCAAACTGGATGATAAAGGGAAAAAGCTACGGGATCGAATTCTCAGAATCGCTGAAAAAGGGACCACCCCCTATACTGCTTTGAGTCTCCTTAAAACCTATGGTTCTTTTCAGTGCGGTATTTGCCTGTACTTGACCGAAGGTAAGTATATGGGTTACGCTTCCGTTGGCTTGGGGATAGACCGAACCGTCATACCCGCGGAAGGGTTTCCCCTTGAGTTAAGCGGGCTTGTGCCCCCAGAAGATCCGGCGCAACGGAAGGGGTACTATAAAATCGGCTCCCCAGCCCTGCTTTCCATCATGTCTATTGATCTTCATGCGGTTATATGGGCCTTTCCTTTAGACGATGAGCAGCCCTGTCGGTATATCCTGCTCCTAGCCGAAGAAGCCCTGTCCTCACAGGCAGGGCAGTGGGGAGATTCCTCGTTTAATCCCCCTATGATGGCACGGCTCCTCTTGGATATTAGAGGGGTGTTATGCACGCTTCCTAAAACCCGGCTTAAACCCTCCACCAGGGAAGCCCCTCCAGGGGGTTCTGATGGATCCAGGCCTGAACATACACATGAAGAGCAGGAGCCCCTTGAGGGAAGCGCCCTCCTTGAAAGACCAAAGCCTGAGCACAAAGCTGTAACCCCACCAGCAGCGGCAGGAAAGGCTCCCGAATCCCCTGCTCTGGACGTACCAGAGGCGATCCGCCAGTTCTATACCCACAAACTCTCGCACAGTACCGTACAGGGTATCCTGTTTGCCCTATCCGGTGATGCGGCTTCGGTTCTCCCGGTGTTAGCCCCTTTGGGTTCCATAATCCCCGTAGCGTCGCGGTATCTTTTGGTATTGTTTCAAAAATCGGTGGACCGGGAATTACTCGCCCACCGGCTTTTCCACAGTGTGAGCCTGCGTACAGTAGTAAGCTTTGAAGCTGATACACCTGAAGGCCTGCTGGCTTTACTGCAACCTTATACCTCCTGTGCTTCCTGAATATCTTCCCAGGGAAGATGGGGGAACGCTCGATCCCAGACAGCCCCTCCATTCCCGGTATAATCCGCAAGGGGAAGCGGAAAAATACCTCCAGTCTCTGGATTTGCCTCGGGGTATTCGTTTTTTCATCCTCATTGAACCAGGCCAGGAATACATAGTTCCCCCCCTGCACCAACAGTTTCCCACGGCTCGGATCATCGCCTTGCATGTGCAAGCCCTCAAGCCCCCCAGCGCAGCGAAGGAAAGCCCGGTACTACGCTGGAGCCCGGAAACCGGTGTCCCCTTGCAAGCATTTCTGGAACGGGAAATCCCCGATACCGTGGCTGCAGCTATCCGGATCATCCAATGGCGGCCCGCCTTAGCTGTCTATGGGGAGCACTACCGCTGGCTCTTGAGGGAAACCGTGGATTTCATCAAGCGAATAGATGGGAATATGCGGACCACCCGGATCTTTGGCCGTCGATGGTTCAAGAATTTTTTCAAAAACCTCATGCTGCTCCGCCGGGTCCTGGTACAGGACAAAGCCGGCTCAGTACCGGTGATCATCACCGCTGCGGGGCCGAGCTTGGAAGAAGCAGTACCCCTTATCAGCGCATTGCAGCGCCAAAGCCCTCATCTGATCCTGGGGGTTTCCTCATCGGTACCGGCCCTCCACTGGCACGGGATCCGTCCGGACTTGATCATCAGCACCGATGGCGGAGGCTGGGCTTGTTTCCATCTGTATGCCTGCCTTCGGGGCATGGATACCCAAGCCGCCCCGGTGCTTGCCGCAAGCCTTTGTGCGGCCCTTCCCTCCCAATGCGGGGAACTGGCCCTCCTGCCCATAAGCGATGGGAGCCTGTGGCAGGATCTGATCTTACAGGGCCTGGGGATACCCTGTATCCGCCTTCCCCAACGGGGAACCGTAAGCGCCTCGGCCCTGGATCTCGCCCTTATCCTCACCCAGGGGAACATCTACCTGGCAGGCATGGATCTGGCCCATAAGGATATACGAACCCATGTTCGGCCCTATGCGTTTGACCGGCTCCTAGCAGAAGGGGCTTCCCGGCTCAACCCGGTGTACAGCCAGATCTTTACCCGGTCCCGGGACATCCTGGCTGGTGGGAGCCATGCCATTTATGCCGCTTGGTTTAGGGAACACCTGAGGGCCTATCCGGAGCGGCTTTACCCCTTGGGAAGCAATAATCCGGTGTTTGAGACCCTCAAAGCAGGCCCCCTTGAGTCCCACCCTAGGGACCTGCCGCTGTTGCGGACCCGAGAGCTTCCTTGGCAGGATAATCCGGTTAAACAGGGAAGGGCCCTGCTCTTTAAGGCCTTGGAAGACCCTCACCTCGCAACCAAGCTCTCCGGAGAATTAGCTTCCCTCTTGGTACATGATGAGTCAGAGCAGGCCCCCACTGCCCACCGCCTGTGCCCACTCATCATGAGCCTCCTTGCGCCTTACGAGCGGGAGCGGAGAAGGTATCATGGATAGGTTTTTGGAGGCCAATCTGCAGGCTCTAGGGGAACGGGATCCGGACCTGAGTGCCCGGTTTGCCACAGCCACAAGCCGGATACCTCGTTATGGGTTTGTGCGTGCTCGTTCAGGAGCGCTTATCCCTACCTTGACCACTCCCTCAGGTGCGGTTCGCCCCTTGCACTCCCTGGTGGATCCGGTACGAGAGGGGCACAGGCTCATCAGTACCGTCCAAGAGGCAGGGTTTTTGGTTTTTTTCGGCTTAGGCGGCGGCTTTGCCATGAGCGCGGCCTTGGAACGGGACGATATTCAGTATATACTGGTCATAGACTACGATATCCAGAGTATCGCGGAATTGCTGGCTTCCAAATCATACCTTGCACTGTGGCGGGATCCGCGGCTTCATATCCTGGTGGATCCTACGGGTAAGCAGCTTGAAGGGTATATCCTCAAGCACTATCAGCCGATTCTATACCGGGGTATCCAGGTCATACCCCTGCGGGTCCGGGTTGATGGGGATCCTGAGCAGTTCAGCGCTGCCGGTGAGGGGATTACCGCAGCCATCCAGGGGATCTCTGGGGATTATTCGGTACAAGTTCATTTTGGGGCCCGGTGGTTTTCTAACACCCTGCGGAACCTCCTCAGGATGCAGCCAGAGCCAGACCCGCTGCCGGTCTTTGATCGCGCTGCTATATGCGCTGCCGGGCCTTCCCTAGACCTGCAGCTTCCCCGCTTGGTCAAAAAGCGGCGGGACTGCTTCCTCATAGCCACTGATACGAGTCTCCCCAGTGTGCTATACGCTAACCTGGTACCGGATGCGGTGGTTTCCATTGATGCACAACATATCAGCTATTACCACTTTATGCAGGGATTGCCCGACCATATACCCCTTTACCTGGACTTGGCCAGCCCTCCGGTGCTCGCCTCCCAGACCGGGCATCCCCGCTTCTTTTCCGGGGGTCATCCTCTGACCCGGTATGTTGCCCAGCAGTGGCGGCCTATGCCTTTGGTAGATACCTCCGGGGGTAATGTTACCTACGCAGCGGTGTCTCTGGCGGACTGCTTAGGTGCAGAACAGGTGGAATTATACGGCGCAGACTTTGCCTATCCTCTGGGACGCAGCTATGCCCGAGGAACCTATATGTACGCCTACTTTGATGCCCGACAAACCCGCCTTGCTTCGCTGGAAACGCTGTGGTCGGCCTTTTTGTACCGAAGCCCAGAACTCAAATGGATACAGCGGGGGGATGCCTCCTGGTATTATGAGACCCCCACCTTAAGCCGTTACCGTAGGCTTCTGGAAGAAAAAACCGCTTTTCTTAGGTCCCAAGTCATACCGGTGGAGGGCATGGGCGCACCGCTCCGTATCAGGACAAGGCAGACCGTCCCGCTTCGCAGCAGGCTAGAGCGCCCCTTCAGTGCTTCCATACCGGCTCGGGACTTCCTTGCCACGTACCGGCAAAAGGTCTCTGGCCTTCCCCCTGTTGCGGGAACGGTCCAGGCCTATCTTCAGGGGCTTAGCGAAGAACAAGGCCACATCCTTACGACCCTGCTTCCCTTAGCCGCTACGATACAGCACCGTAAACCTTTCCTTAATACCGGGGAACTGCTTGCAGTGCTTCGAGAGTGGACCTTGAAAAAGATTGATGCGATTTTAGGCAGTGTAAGGGCTTGACCCTATGGACGACTATCAGTATATTATAGAACATACATCAACGCAGGGTAGAGCAGTTGGCAGCTCGTCGGGCTCATAACCCGGAGGTCCCAGGTTCGAGTCCTGGCCCTGCTAAAAAGAGCGCCCTCCATAATGGAGGGCATTTTTTTATATGCAGGACTGGTTAGTATGCCCTTACCGATGTATTGACGGTACCCTATGGGGAAGGTACAGTGAGGGTGGAGAAAAAATCTATGACCTATTCGATAGCCGTGGCCGGTAAAGGCGGTACGGGAAAGACAACCCTGTGTGGTTTGTTTTTGGATCATTTAGCCAAAACCGGGAAAGGGCCGATTCTCGCGGTAGATGCAGATGCCAATTCCAACCTAAACGAGGTCTTGGGGGTGCAAGCGGATATTACCCTGGGAGATATACGGGAGGAGATTGCCACTGCGGAATTTGTGGACAAAAATCCCATCCCTCCCAGCATGTCAAAAAATGAATATGCGAATTATAAGTTCACCTCTGCATTGGTGGAGGAAGACCAGTACGATATGCTGGTAATGGGTAGAGGCCAGGGAAAAGGCTGCTACTGTTTTGTCAATGATCTGCTCCGGGAGCAGATACGGAAATATTATAATAACTACAAGTACATGGTGGTGGACAACGAGGCAGGCCTGGAACACATAAGCCGGGGGATACTTCCGCCGGTGGATTTGATTCTCCTGGTCAGTGACTGTTCCCGGCGGGGCATCCAGGCTGCGGGGAGGATCGCCACCATGATAGGCCAGTTGGACCTCAAAGTAAAAGAGGTACGCCTCATCGTCAACCGCGCTCCCAGGGGAAAACTCGAAGCGGGTTTACAAGAAGAAATCCAAGCCCAAAAGCTTTTCCTCATCGGCGTAATCCCCCAGGATGACCTGGTCTACCAATACGATGCCGCAGGAAAACCTCTGGTTAGCCTGCCGGAAGATTCCCCGATAAAACAGGCCCTGAAAGAGATCCTCTTCAAGCTAAACTTGTAAGGACTATCCCGCTTATGCTGTATGCGCCTCAGTTGCTCCTCATCGGCTCTTCCGGTCAAAATGCGGGTAAAACCACACTCGCTAAGGCACTCATCAAAGCCTGGAAAGCTCCCCTGGGTTCGGGTGCGCGATTTTCTATCGTGGCGCTGAAGATCACCAGCGTGGCTCACCGGGGCGCGGTATGCCCCCGAGGGGGAACTGGCTGCGGTGCCTGTGTCTCGATTACCCAGGACTTTGTCCTTGAGGAAGAAGCGGGGGTATCCCTGAACAAAGACACGGCTCAGTTGCTTGAAGCAGGGGCCGACCGGGTGTTCTGGCTGAGAGCCCTTTATGGGTCCCTGGCAGTGGCATATACCCATTTTTTGAAACAGATCCCCCCAAAGGGGCTTATCATCGGGGAATCCAACAGCTTGCGGGAGGTGGTGGCCCCGGGGTGTTTTATTATGCTCATGAACAGCGCCACCTCGAAAGTAAAGCCCACCGCGGCCCGGGTACTACCGTTAGCGGATCTGGTAGTACATGGTTTACTCGAAGGCTGGGATTCGGTCATTTCCCGAATCCAGGTTATAGCCGATGACCCTAGGGGCATACAGGTCAAGCTGAGAGGGGTATAAGTTCTACCCTATCTCCTGGATCGAGCGGGGGGCTTCCAGCAGGGATATGCACTATGCAGTTGCAGCCGATAAGGGAACTCAAAAGACTTGAGCCAAACCCGGTTTTGGGGAGAAAGACTTCCCTGCCTTCCCGCCGAGCGTACAAGAAGCGGTTCTGAGGGCTTGCCTTGGAGAAAGGGTCTTGCAGGATCCCCAGAAGCTTAGGGGCAAGGACCTCAGCAGCTCCGGCAAGCCGGCGAATCAGCGGTCCGGCCAAAAGATCAAAGCCCATAGCCGCGGCACCGGGGTTTCCAGAAAGACAAAGGATTATTTTGGCATCCTTGTACAGGGCGGTAACCCAGCCGCCGGGCTTCATCTGCACCTGACGAAACAAGGGCTGTGCACCGATGGAAGATCCTACCTGGGGCATATAATCGTGAGCCCCCACTGAGACGCCGCCGGTCGTGATGACGCAGTGGCAGGTTTTCAGCAATTCCACGACCGCTTGGGCGATGAGGGCCGGATCATCCGGGATTTTGGGGCTGCATAGGGGCTCAGCCCCCAAAGCCAGTACCCGCGCTGCCAAAAGATAGCGGTTGCTGTCGTATATTTTACCAGGACTGAGCGCCTCTGGGCCGCTCATGAGTTCCGTGCCTGTGGAGAGGATCCCCACCTGGGGGCGGGCAAAAACCGGGACCTCGGTGAACCCTTGAGCAGCCAAGAGGCCCAGATGGGCGCCGGTGATACGCTCCCCTTGATGCAGGATGTCCTGTCCTTGACGTACATCTTCCCCATGAAACCGGTAATGCTGATGGTCTTCTAAAGGGTGAAAGATCCCCACGGTATCAGGTTGGTTATCTGTGTCTTCAAAGGGGATGACGCAGGTAGCCCCGTACGGAAGGGGCGCGCCGGTCATGACCCGAGCACATTCACTGGGGGCCAGGGCTTTCTGGGGGACCTCCCCAGCATAGATGGTCTCCACCACCCGTAAAAAGACCGGCCTATCCTTGCTTGCTCCTGCGCTATCGGTATGGCGCAGGGCAAACCCATCCAGAGGGGAATTATCAAAGGGAGGGAGGTCGATACGGGCATGGAGGTTTTTCCCGGCAATACGACAAAGCGCCTCAAGCAACGGCAAGGGCATACACCCTTGAGGCCCCGCAGTATGTGCCAGGAGCATTGCAATTGCCGAATCAAGAGAGATGGAGAAATGGGGAAAAGAAGAGGTTTGTTCCATAGCGCCTGCCTTGCTTGTATAGTTTACCCCTTGAGGGCTTCTTTGGATAAAGCCAGCGCTCCACCCGGCTTGAGTATAGCGGCTCTTTTCTGGCTTGTAAAGTTAAAAAAAACAGGGAAAAGCTTACACAAAACGAGTTATAGGATCTTGTATGGAAATACAAATTGCTATGCGTTTATCCTGGCCCTGGGTATACCTCTTGCTTTTTTCCTGAAAATCCTTATACATGAAAAGAGTTACCGCAGCATCCGGCTTTATCAGGGCCCGGTCTCAAAATCATAAGGGAGTGAAGCATAGCTATGGCTCATATAGTGATCATGCCCCGGCAGGGGAACACGGTGGAATCCTGCATCATCGTGAATTGGAAGGTACAGGAAGGGGATACCGTGGTGGCAGACACCCCCTTGTGCGATGTAGAAACCGATAAGGCCACCTTTGAAGTTCCCACAGGAGCAGAGGGTACGGTTTTGAAGCTCCTTGGTGCAGTAGGGGATGATGTTCCGGTCTTGCAGCCCATCGCGGTGATTGGCGCTCTAGGGGAGGATTGGAAGGCGGTGCTGGGTACGAGCGCGCCTGTGGCAATGGCAAAACCAGAACCTGTTCGTGAAGCGCAGACGCAAGCAGCCCTGCCTGAATTGAGCCCCGCGCTGGATGGGACGCCTCCGGCAGTGTCTCCCCGGGCCCGGCGCCGAGCGGAAAAAGAAGGGCTGCCCCTCACGGGTCTTATTGGCTCAGGACCAGGCGCTCGTATCATAGAAATGGATGTGGAACGCTCCTTGCTGGAGCATCCTCGCTTCACGGCCGCTGCCCGGGCCGCGGTAAGCCCAGGAGCGGCCGTACCGAATGTCCCTGGATCCGGGCTGGGGGGGCGACTTACCCTTGCGGACCTGGCCACCGGGGTACATCCCGCATCGGTCCCGAGCTCAAGTTCAGCAGTACCTCCCCCTGAACCGGTCCTGGAGGAAGAAGGAACCGTCACTGAAACCCCGCTTAAGGGGATCCGTAAAGTCATCTCGGATCGTATGCTCTACTCCCTGAGGGAAAGCGCTCAATGTACCCTCCATAGTAGTGCGTCTGCGGTACGGCTCAAAGCAATGCGGGAACGAATGAAGGCTGCGGACGCAAACCTGGGGCTTGAAAACATCAGCATCAACGATCTCATTCTCTTAGCAGTTTCCCGGGTCCTCCCTCGATTCCCCTTTATGAACGCCCATAACATCCAGGACCCTCGGACTGGGGAAGGTCTGATCCGCACCTTTGAGCGGGTACACCTGGGGTTGGCAGTGGATACTTCCCGGGGACTCATGGTGCCGGTTATTCGGAATGCGGACCTCCTGTCTCTGCGACAGATTTCCGCTGAAGCCAAACGGCTGGCCGCGGCCTGTCAACAGGGGGGAATAGCACCAGAGGCCCTCTCAGGGTCCACCTTTACCGTTACCAACCTGGGTAGCCTGGGTATCAGCAGCTTTACCCCCATCCTCAACGCACCGGAAGTGGCCATCCTGGGGGTCTGCGGGATAGAACTGAAACCCCGGTCCCTGGAGGGGGACGTGCGGTTTGAGCCTGCCATTGGGTTTAGTCTCACCTTTAACCATCAGGTGGTGGATGGCGCTCCAGCAGCGCGGTTCCTTAAGGCCTTGGGAGACGCGGTGGCGGATATAGATCTATGGCTGTTTTAAAAGCAAGATTGAACAAGGAGATTACTATGTATGATACCATAATCATTGGCGGCGGTCCTGGCGGGTACCTTGCCGCGGAACGCTTAGGTCAGGCAAAGAAAAAGGTGCTCTTAATAGAACAGGCATACTTGGGCGGGACCTGTCTCAATGTGGGCTGTATCCCTACCAAAACCCTCCTCAACGCTGCCAAACACTACGTCCATGCTCAGCAGGCCCACAAATACGGCCTTACCCTGAGTGGCATCTCCTTTGACTGGGCTCGGATCCAACAATGGAAAACCGAAGTGGTAGAAAAACTCCGAGGCGGTCTTGCCAGCCAGATGAAACGGTACGGCGTAGCGGTGTCCGTGGGCCGTGGCGAGATTCTGGAAGCCCCTCAAGGAGACCGGCCCGGAACCGTCAGGGTCGCTTTGAACGGGGGAGGTACGGAAGAACAGAGCTGCCGGAGCATCCTGGTTTGTGCAGGGTCGGTTCCGGTGCGGCCTCCCATATCAGGGATCCAGGATAACCCGGTAGTGGTGGATTCTAGCGGGCTTTTGGCCATTGAAGCGGTGCCGAAGCGTTTAGCGGTTATCGGCGGCGGGGTCATCGGGGTGGAATTCGCCGGACTCTTCGCAAGCCTGGGAACGCAGGTTACGGTCATTGAAATGACCGATGAGATCATCCCCTTCATGGACCAGGAACAGGCCCCCTTGTTCCGCCGGGCCATGAAACAGGTGCAGTTTAATCTGGGATGCCGACTTGAAGCAATCCACCAGGGCACGGTACAGCTGGTAACTAAAGAAGGGAAACAAGAGACCCTGGAGGCCGATACCCTGCTCATGGCCGTAGGCCGCCGAGCGGTTCTGGATACCTGGGGGGCTCAGGCAGCAGGAATCGATCTCGGTTCTAAGGGAATTACTGTGGATGAACGGATGAGGACCAATGTACCGGGGGTCTGGGCTGCAGGAGATGTAACCGGGAAGAGCCTCCTAGCCCATTGTGCATACCGCATGGCAGAGGTCGCGGTGGCGGACATCCTTAGGTTTTTAGACGGAACTCCTCTGGAGAGTAACGTTATGCGTTATGATGCGGTACCCTGGGCGGTGTACGGCATCACCGAAGCTGCAGGGGTAGGGCTCACCGAACAGGAAGCCGCGGCCCGGGGGATTCCTATCCTCAAGGCCTCACTCCCGATGCGGCTCTCAGGCCGTTTCGTGGCGGAAAACACCTTTGCAGGCCAAGGCGCGGTCAAGGTCATCGCGGATGCGGCTTCCCGGCGGATCCTGGGGATTCACGGGGTTGGATCCTACGTATCGGAGTTTATCTGGGGTGGAGCGGTCCTTATCGAACAGGAGCTCCGGATTGAGGAGGTGCAGCAACTCATTTTCCCCCATCCTACGGTGGGAGAACTGATACGGGAGGTGGTGTGGGAACTGGCATAAGCCTATGGCAATAGAAGAAAATATCCAGCGCAAGGCCCAGGAACTGGGTATCGGGAAATGGGGCATCCTCAAAGTGGAAGCCATGTTCGACTATGGGGAGCGGCTGCGGGAACGGATGGACCGGATCCCTCAGGGGGAGGCCCTCTATGGGCGTTTCATGAAGTTTGCGGATCCTCGCACTACCTTCCCCTGGGTAAAGTCCATCATCGTGGTTGCCTCTTTCTACGGGCATTACCATATCCCCCAGGCCCTGCTGCCCCATTACGGAAAATACTACCTGGTGGATATGCGGCTCAATCCGGCTTCTCCCGAGTCCCAGACCCTGCAGGACTTTGAGGCGTATCTGCACGAACTGGGGCTGCGGACCGTTACGGAAGCGCAGTACGGCCTTACCGCGCTTCGATGGGCCGCGTCTAAGGCGGGGCTGGGACGGATCCGGCAAAACAATTTTTTCTATATTGAGGAAGGCTCCTGGATTGCCTTGAACGCCTGGCTGATTGACCGGGAACTGGAATGCATCAAAACCCACCACGTACCAGCATGTCCCCCTCAGTGCAGCTGCTGTATCCGCTCCTGTCCGACCAGGTCCCTTTCCGCTCCCTACACCATGAATATGGCCACCTGTATCAGACGGCTTACTACCTCCAGTGAAGCAATCCCTTACACCGATGAGGTAAACCAGATGCTGGGGACCTGGATATCCGGCGGCTTCTTGCAAGGAAATTCTTCTACCTTTCAGAGGAATCCTTATGGCGGTGGAAGCTGAATGCCATCAACGCACTGGTTAATGACTTTCACGAAACCGCTATCCCCTATCTGCTCAAAGCACAGGAAGATAGGTTCGAGGTAGTGCGGGAAAAAGCCCAATGGGCCCTGCATAGGATCGCTCAGGCAGAGTAAAACACCCCTGCTTGGTGCAGTAACCCTAGTAAATGTAAGTGCCTTGTATTCAGGGCGCGTCATAAGAAGTAAGGAAAAAGAACATGCCTAAATCACTGGTTGTAAATCCCCAAGAAGTACGGAAACCGGGGGTACTTGCCATCAAGGACATTCCGGTTAACCAGTATAGCGGGGACTTTGAAAAAGAAATTGCCCGGTACGGCAAAGCAAGGCTCCTCAGGATATGGTACGATATGCTCACCATCCGGGAATTTGAAACTATGCTGAATACCTTTAAGACCCAAGGGACGTGGAAGGGTATGGAGTATAACCACAAAGGGCCGGCCCATCTTTCCATGGGGCAAGAGGCTTCCGCAGTGGGGCAGTGCGTCAATTTGGGCCTGGAGGACTGTGTCTTCGGGAGCCACCGGAGCCACGGGGAGATCCTGGCCAAGGGCTATTCCGCGTTATGGCAGCTTACCAGCTCGGCCTCCGGCCCTAATCCCCAAGGGGAACGGCAGCTTGAAGCCATTATGAAGGGTTTCCTCAACGGAGAAACCTTGGCAGCAGCGGAAAAGATCCCCTATACCAGTATCCGGGACCTGGGGGAAAATTTCGTCCTCTACGGTACTTTGGCGGAAATCTTCGCCCGGAAGGCTGGGTTTAACCGGGGGCTCGGCGGGTCCATGCACGCCTTCTTTACCCCTTTTGGGTCCATGCCCAACAACGCCATCGTGGGAGGTTCCGCGGACATTGCCTTGGGTGCGGCCCTCTACAAACGGATCAACCGTAAGCCCGGCATCGTCATCGCCAATATCGGAGACGCGTCCTTAGGTTGCGGTCCGGTATGGGAAGCCATGATGTTTGCTGCCATGGACCAGTACCGGACCCTGTGGCCAAAAGACGCAGGTGGCGCGCCGCCCATAGCTTTCAACTTCTTTAATAACTTCTACGGCATGGGTGGGCAGACGGCAGGGGAAACTATGGGCTATACGGTTCTCGCCCGGGTGGGTGCGGGGGTGAATCCTGAAAACATGCACGCAGAGCGGGTGGACGGGTACAATCCCCTGGCCGTGGCGGATGCAGTGGCTCGGAAAAAGGAAATCCTCTTGGCGGGTAAGGGGCCGGTTCTCCTGGATACCTTGACCTACCGGCTCTCCGGCCATTCCCCTTCGGATGCTTCCAGTTACCGGACCCCTGAAGAGATCAAGCTCTGGCAGGAAGCGGACTCCCTGGAAAGTTATGGGAACTATCTGGTAGAGCACGGGCTTATCGCTGCTGATGGCTTGCAGGCTCTGCGGGACCAGGTGAGTGCCAAACTACAGGGGGTGGTACAATTGGCTATTGATGATGAGGTTTCTCCCCGGGTCGCAGGAGCTTTTATCGAATCGGTGATGTTCTCCCAGGGTAACGTGGAAAAACTGGAAGACCGGGAAGCGGAATTATCCCAGCCCCTGCAGGAAAACTCCCGGGTGAAGGCCCTGGCAGGGAAGGCCCGCTATGGCTTTGATGCAGAAGGCAAGGCCCTCTCCAAAAACAAGACCTTCCAGTACCGGGACGCGCTCTTTGAGGCTATGGCTCATCGCTTCGCCATAGACCCTACTATGGCCGCCTGGGGGGAAGAGAACCGGGACTGGGGCGGGGCTTTTGCGGTGTACCGAGGACTCACGGAACTGCTGCCGTATCCTCGGCTTTTCAACAGTCCCATCTCCGAAGGGGCCATTGTAGGCGCGGGGGTGGGTTACGCCTTATCCGGGGGCCGGGCAGTGGTGGAACTCATGTACTGTGATTTTCTGGGCCGCGCGGGGGACGAAGTCTTTAACCAGGCCGCTAAATGGCAGGCCATGTCCGCAGGGCTGCTCAAGATGCCCTTGGTGGTCCGGGTTTCCGTGGGGAACAAGTACGGCGCGCAGCATAGCCAGGATTGGTCCACGCTGGTGGCCCATATTCCAGGGCTCAAGGTCATGTTCCCGGTCACCCCCTATGACGCGAAAGGGATGCTGAACCTGGCCCTGCGAGGGACGGATCCGGTGATTTTCTTTGAAAGCCAACTCCTCTACGATATGAGCGAGCACTTTGAACCGGGGGGTGTTCCCGAAAGGTACTACGAAGTGCCCTTAGGGGAGCCGGTCATCCGAAAATCAGGGAAGGACCTGACTATCGCGACCCTGGGCGCGACCTTGTACAAGGCCCTAGACGCGGCCAAGCACTTGGAAGAGGTCTATGGTTTGCAGGCAGAGGTGATGGACCTGCGGTTCATCAATCCCCTGAACTACCAGCCGCTGATTGAATCGGTACACAAGACCGGCAGGCTGCTTTTGGCCAGCGATGCTGCGGAGCGAGGTTCCTTCCTGCACACCCTGGCGAGTAACCTCCAGACCTTTGCCTTTGATTACCTGGACGCGCCGGTGGCAGTGGTGGGAAGCCGGAACTGGATAACTCCGGCTGCAGAACTGGAGCAGCTCTACTTCCCCCAGGTGGACTGGATCATTGACGCCATTCACGAGCGGATCCTGCCCCTCAAGAATCACCGGTCCCAGACCGTACAGACCACCCTGGATTTAATCCGGCGGAACCGCCTGGGAGTGTAGGCCGCAGGATCCGGCCTTACCCGGGTGGGTGTCCAGGTCCGCTCGAAACAGGCAAAATTGTGCATGCCCGGGGGCTTATAGGATAACCGGGCTATGAAGCATTGACAGTATACCCTTCATCTCGTAGATTTATAACATGGTAGAAGTTGTTTTCTTTACCGATACTGACTTTGAACGGTATCGAAGCCTCATCTATAATGAAAGTGGTATCCATTTTACCCCAACTAATCGTTCTATTTTAGAAAGTAGGCTTAAAGAGCGGCTCAGAGGTAAAGGTTTAGATTCACCCCAGGCCTATTTTAATATGATTACCCGGGACAAGGAAGAGCTCAAAAATTTTCTTGATTCCATTACTACAAATCTCACCCGGTTCTTTCGTAATCAGCCCCAATTTGATACGTTAGAAAAATTTGTGGTTCCTGAACTACTGAACGTAAAAAAGAACACCGGCAGTACGGTCTTAAAAATTTGGAGTGCAGGCTGTTCCACCGGCGAAGAACCTTATAGTATCGCCATGCTCATGAGTGAAATTTTGTACTATCCCTGGAAATATGAAATCGTGGCTAGTGATATTAGCCTCAAGTGCCTGATGAGCGGGAAGGAAGGGTTTTATGCGGATAACCATCTGGAGGGAATCCCCCCTACCTATCTTCATAAGTATTTTGATAGGATGCCTGGAGGATATAAGGTTAAATCGGATATCATGGCTAACGTCCGGTTTGATTACCATAACCTGAAAAACGATTCAGGCTTGAGAAACGTGGATATCGTGTTTTGCCGGAATGTCATTATCTATTTTGATGAAGCAGCGCAGACCGGGGTTATAAAACGGTTCTGGGATTCCATGGCTTCCAAGTCTTTTCTATTTATTGGTCATTCTGAATCCCTCTTTGGGATGGATACCAAATTTGAATTTGTAAAGACCCAATGGGCTACGTTGTATAGAAAATTTATGTGAGTATTTTGTTCTTTAAATAACAATTGGAAGCGAGGAGATAGATTGTGGCTGATGAAATTGGTGTATTAATTGTAGATGATTCCGCGCTGATGCGTAATCTCATAGGTAAAATGGTGGAGTCAACTCCGGGTCTCGTGGTAGCTGAAAAAGCGATGAATGGGATATTTGCCCTACGGAAAATCCCCCGGGTCAATCCTGATATTATTGTCCTGGACTTAGAAATGCCGGAAATGAACGGCATCGAATTTCTCAAAGAGCGTAAAAAGTTGGGTATTGAAATACCAGTGATTATTCTTTCTGCCTTGGCCCGTCGGGGTGCAGAGCTCACCATGGAAGCTCTGGCTTTGGGGGCTAATGATTTTATCCAGAAACCTTCGGATGCAGGAGGTGATGATATCTACCAGGTGAAAGACCTACTCACCGGTATGCTCTTAGGATACGGCAGTAAATACCGGCGTTCAGCGGGTAAGAAGCCGATCTCCATAGATTATACGCAGTATGAGTTTAAAAAGCAGACATTCTCTGACATCCCACCCCCTCATTCGTCGGATACCTTTATAAACCACGTACGATCGACCTTGGGGATATCTCCGGTAACTCCGGCGAAGCCCCCAACACGGCTGCGGAAACCGGGTAAAACGGAAATCATTGCCATCGGTATTTCCACCGGTGGCCCTGATGCATTGCGCTTTCTGTGTTCCCGGCTTGATCCAGATTTATCCGTACCCATAGTGGTAGTCCAGCACATGCCTCCGGGATTTACCAATGAGTTTGCCAAAAGCCTAGACCGGGTTTGTCCTTTGGAGGTTAAGGAAGCGGAAGAAGGGGACATCATCAAGCCAGGACGCATCTTGATAGCCCAAGGGAATAAACACCTAGAGCTAGAACGGAAAGCCTTGTCAGTAATAGCCCACCTTTCTGATGCCCCCCTGGTAAGTGGGCACCGGCCTTCTGCGGATGTACTCTTCGCTTCAGTGGCCAAGGTTTACAGTAACCAGGCCCTGGGGATTATTATGACCGGCATGGGTCGTGACGGCGCGGAACAGTTGGGTACTATCTATCAAGAAGGGGGCATGACCCTTGGACAAGATGAGGCAAGCGCGGTGGTGTACGGTATGCCCCGGGTTGCCTTTGAGCTAGGCCATGTGATGGAACAAGTTCCCCTGGAGAACATGGCCCAGCGGATATGCTCCATTGCCAAGGGGCAGGGTTAAGGTTTTTTTCTGTCTGTTGCTTCCTCGTCAATCAGTAAATTCAGGGGCCCTGAGGAAAGCGCCTTAAAGATGCGCCGTTTTACCCCACTGGAGTTACCCGTAAATTGGGCAATACCTTTCCGTATGTCCCGGCGTTGAGAATGGATGCCGTATGGACAGGTACAGGTTGCCTTGAGGATATCCTGCTCTGCTGCACAGGCGATTATCTGCTGTTCCTCCACATATCCCAGAGGACGAATGAGCCGTACCGGGTACTTTCGATAGGAAAGCACCATGGGCATGGTGGAAAGTTCCCCCTTGGCGGTGATGTTCATAAAAAACGTTTCTATGATGTCGTCCAGGTGATGTCCTAAGGCAATTTGGCTGAACTGATGGGCTACTGCATAGCGTAGCAGTTCGGTCCGTCGCTGGGTAGAGCACCAATAACAGTTCATTTTTTCCCCTGGTTTGAGTCTGCCTATGATAGGGACGAAGAGGTCGGTAAACGGAATACCCCAGGATTCCAGCTTCTGAGAAAGGACGGACTTTTTACAACAGCTACAGAAGTCGCTGGAGATGTGGAGGGCTGCCAGTTCGTAGTCGATTTTAAGGGCCGGACGTACCTGGTGCAGAGCCCAGGCCAGGACCGTTGAGTCTTTCCCCCCGGAAACCGCGATCAGGATCCGGTCGCCCCGGCGTATGAGGTTCTGTTCCAGAATGGCTTTGACAAGCAATTTTTGTACCACCTTGCTTGTCTCGGTTCGGCGGAAACAGCGATTACTCACAACCCAGCCGCCTCATGGGGAGTTTCCCCCTTAGGTTCCCGGGTGTACCGGTCATAGATATCTCGGATCACCAAACTGGCGAGGATCATCCCCGCAGCAGCGGTAACCGGTACTGCACTACCGTTGATCACCTTTTTGGAACTACACCATTCCACCGAAGGGCGCGCTGCTTCACCCTCAACGCAGGCCCGCTTGGGGCACAGGCATTGGGCAGA
The DNA here is from genome assembly GCA_031278815.1 of Treponema sp. GTDB lineage: Bacteria > Spirochaetota > Spirochaetia > Treponematales > Breznakiellaceae > JAIRLU01. The sequence goes on along the minus strand of JAITJS010000031.1, from coordinate 45,197 downwards.
GCCACAGGAAATGGGAATCTCCCTATGGAGGGGCAGATGCTCAGGGCTATACACCACGGTAACATGCCCTTGAAAACCCCGTTTTCGTAAACCAGACCGGACCAGCCGTGCCAGGGGACAACCCTGGGTTTCCCAAATATCCCCGGTCTTAAGTTGGGTGGGATCCAGCTTTTGCGCCATCCCCATAGAAGCGTACAACTTGATCCCCCGCTGGGTAACCGCCTCAATCAGATCCAGTTTATGGGTGAGGCTATCAATTGCATCAATGACATAGTCGACGCTTTCCAGGGTAAAGCTATCTGCGCTTGCTCGGGAGAAGACCCGGCTAAACGCCTCGACGGTGCACCCTGGGTTGATCTCCAAGAGCCGTGTTTTGAGGGCCTCCACTTTGGACTGTCCAACCGTACTGCTTAGGGCCTGGACTTGGCGGTTTATATTGGTAACACATACCCTATCAGAATCAACGATGGAGAGCTGCCCGATGCCGGAACGAACCAAGGCTTCCGCACACCAGCTTCCCACCCCTCCTACGCCAAAAACCATGACTTTGGTTTGGGCGAGGGCATCAAGCGTAGTAGAACCGGTGAGCAGGGTAAGTCTCTGAAAACGAGGATTCATAGCCTAGGAACCAGTGTACCCCGATGGGGTATTTAAGGCAATTACCCGAATTGTACCACGTTAAATCTAACCATGGGATACACCCTATCCAGACTGAGTCTGAAGGAACAAATGGGGTTTACCTTGGCAGAGAAAAAAGATTACGGCGGAGTTCGCTCCCCGCTACCGGAAAGCCGGAAAAAACGGGTCTACCAGCCGTATTATGATGCCGCAGTCGCCGATATGCTCGAAGTACTGGTGGAAAAACTTCAACTGGCCCTGCGGAAAATCGTTCGCCCCCTTCCTCATGCTGAACCTTGACCTCATTCGGCTGAGAGAAAACTACCGCATGTCCGATACGGTTGCCGGCAAACTCAAAAAAATAAGCCCCCGCACCATTGACCGCCTTCTGCGAAAGCCGAAACAACGGATGAAAATCCGCGGTACTTCGGGAACCAAGCCCGTCCGCCGCCTCCACTGCGCCATCCCCAGGGTGACCTGGCTCGAATACGCCACCATGCCTTCCGGCTTCTTCCAAATTGACTTCGTCCAGCATGACGGCGGTAATCCTTCGGAAGAGTGCGGAAACTTTGTTTCCGATGGTACACCCTCACCATGACCGATGTGAAAACCGGCTTGACCGTCCTTTTCGCCCTCAGACCGGTCGACCAGTGGTGCCAACGCCACGGGGTCGTCTTCTCAAGAGGCCGCCCTACCCACAAAAACGACAATTGCTCCGTTGAGCAAAAAAATTACGCCACCGTCCGCAAGATTGTCGGGTATTTCCGCTACTAGGGGGCGGCGGGGGTAGCCGCCTTGCAAGCCGTCTATGACGTCTACAACCGGTTCCTACAGAAGTGGGAATCGTAAAGATCCGGTCCACCTGGTTGGGTAAAGGTCGCAAAAATCTGCTGATCATCTCATAGGCCTGCGAGAGATTGGTGCAAGGTTCCGGTATCGCTCACCGGTACATTATTTTATCTATAAAAATATATAGATTTATTATTGTCAAATGATCACCTAAAAAGGGATGTAATCGGGACTCTCGTCGGATGTTTCTAAAATCAAGCATATTTATACAAAAAATAGCCGTTTATTGGTTATTTTGTGTATAAATATGCTTTACGTCCCTTGACACACTTCAAGATTTGTTTTTATACTATCTTTATTATTTTTTTAGGCAGGAGTATGAGCAATGAAGAAACTATCCTTTTTTTTCTTTCCTTTGGCAATAGGGTTCTTGTGTTTAGCCCTATCGGGTTGCAGCAAGAAAGCAAGCCTGGAACAGTCTGCACAACAGACCCAGTCAACGGAGGCTTCAGGCGCGGTTAAGGCGATCAAGATTGCCTTGATTATCGAAAACACCATAGATGACAAGGGCTGGTGTCAAGCCATGTATGACGGTCTTATCCTGGCACAAAAGCAGTTACCTGGTCGTATCGAGTTCAGCTACAGCGAGAAGATGCTGCCGGTGGATGCGGGGTCTGCGGCCCGCCAATACGCTGCCCAGGACTATGATGTCATCATCGGTCATGGGGCCCAATACAAGAATCTGATTCTTGAAATGGCCGAAGAATATCCCCACATCACCTTTGCCTTTGGGACCAGTGCAGAAATTGGACCGGCTAATGTATTTACCTATATGCCGGAAAGTGAGGAGACCGGGTATCTTAACGGTATCATCGCGGGTCTGCTCACGAAGACCAACAATATCGGGTATATCGGTCCAGTAGATGGGGGAGATGCGGCCCGGTACGGTCGGGGCTTTGTCCTGGGTATCCAAAAAGTCAACCCTGGGGCAAAGATCATGGTGGCCCATACCGGTTCTTTTTCGGACTTCGTTAAAGCCGGGGAAGTCGCCCATTCCCAAATCCGTGCTGGCGCAGATATCCTGACCGGTGCATCCCAACAGGCCATCGGTGCACTGCGAGCGGTGAGCGACGATACCTACAGCGGACAAGCTATCTTTTGGGTGGGTCAGGATTTGGCTCAGATAAGCACCCCTGAGGGGGCGGCTAAATGTATTGCCGCTTCTTCATACAACTATGCTGCGGTGATTCGAGGCATTGTGGGGAAGCATGAAGCTGGGATCCGGGGAGGCGAGTGTCTTCCCATGAATTTTTTCAATGATGGTTTTGTATTTGAATATAACCCTAATCTTTCTGGCATACTATCCGAAGATATCCGTACTGCGGTTCAGGAAGTTCTGGATGGGTTTCGTAAAACCCCAAACACGATCAATTGGAATACCGTGGATTATTCTGCTTTATAAAGGGGCGGTATGAAGCACCTTTATAGGGGTGGGGCTCTCTCCCGAGAAGGGCTTCATACAGAACTGGATGGCCTATGCACCACACCATCGCAATGATGCTCATCGAAAACAGGGATCACCCGAATAGCGTGTTTGTGTTTCCCTCGGAAATCGCCGCTTCCCGTTGGGTAGATTGGGTTTTACACACTTCCGGCTGCGGTACCCTGGCTATGGAACAATTCATTACCTGGGATAGGTTTAAGCAGGAAACCCTGAGATCCTGGCAACAGGATAAAGAACCCATTCCTCCAGTGTTACGAAAAATCTTTGTGAGTAGGCTGATTGCGGAACATGCAGCCCAGATAACAAGCGGGGGGCCCCCTTGGTTTACTTCCTTGGTGCCCCGGGAATATGCCCATGCCGCCACGTTTTTAGTGCCCTGGATCACGGCCATGCTTCCTGAGCTGGGAGCATGGTTTGAAAAAAAGACCGGGACCCCTCTAGGGCAGTATACCGGTACTCAGTCCTGCTCTGAAGGCTGGGATGGGAATGACCAGGATCTCTATACCCTTACGGTCCGGTACCGGCAATTTCTTGATGAGCACCGGTGTTTTGAACCGGCTTGGGAAAGGCCCCCCTTTGACACTAAGGGGAAGCAGTGCTTTATTTTTTTCCCTGAGATCCTCTCTGATTTTAAACACTACCAGGCACTGCTGGAAAACACCAAAGAGATTACCCTGGTTCCGATTCCAAAACCGCTTCCTTACCGCCAGGAGCCCCAGACCTTCTTTTACACCAACTCCCGGAGCGAGATTACCGAAGCGGCCTTGTTTATTCGTGCTCTGGTAGCAAAGGAAGGAGTTCCCTGGGAATCCATCGCAGTGAGTGTCCCTGATAGGGAACACTACGAACCATACCTGCTGCGGGAATTTACGAACCGGAATATCCCAGTGGTATCCTGTATGGAAAAACCCGTGGTGGCTTATCCTGGGGGCCAGCTTTTTCCGGCAATCGGATCCTGTGTTTCTCGGAGCTTTTCCTTTGATGCGATGGCCAATCTGCTCTTGAACAGCCAGCTTCCCTGGAAGGATCCTGAAGCCATTGCCCAACTTATGGATTTTGGCATCAAGAACAACTGTATGTGTTCCTGGGAAGAAGGGTCGACGACCATTATTGATGTATGGGAAGATGCCTTTGCCGCTTTTTCTGCCAGCCGGGAAGAACGCGCCCGTTCATGGTACGCTGGCCTCAAAAGGAGAATCCTCGCCTTGTATGGGGCTCCCTCTTTTGGAGAACTGCTCCGCCAGTATTATAGCTTTCGGGAACAGTTTTTGGACATGGAGCAATGTCTCCCTAAAACACATGCCCTGTTAGCCCGGTGTGTGGCTGAACTGATCTCGCTGGTGGACCTGGAAACATCTTTCCCCGATGTCTCAGTGGCCAATCCCTTTTGTTTCTTTGTGGAACACCTGAAAGAAACCCGGTATCTCGATCGGGAACGGGACTCAGGGCTCAGGGTCTTTCCCTACCGGAGTGCTGCATCCGCGCCGTTTGACTGGCACATCCTGATCGGAGCCACTCAAAGGGATCTGAGTATCCTGTTCTCCCCCTTTGGGTTTTTATCTCCAGCTAAGCGGGTACAGCTTGGGATCACCGATCAGGATGCGTCTGGGGCATTTATCCACCTGTATGCCCTCAACGGTCTTAAGGGTACGGTTTTTTTTTGCGCGCAGCAAACCTTTTCAGGGTATGCCCTCCCTCATAGCGCGCTGAAGGCCCCTAAAGAACCCCGCATAGGGTATGGCGCTCGTCCCGCGGGAAGGTTTGCACTGGATCTATTCCGGGAAGAACAGCAGTTTTATCATGCTCAACAGTGCTCTTCGGCCAAAGGCTCCTTCCCCTCGTATTTGCACACAGTCCAGAAAGCGGGGTTTGACGCATGGTATACCCGGAGATCCCTGCAAAGAAAACCAGAGTCTGCAAAAATCGTACCAGGTCCCCTCCTCCAACAGGTGATTCAGGACCGGTATTGCCAGCCCCTGAATGGTTCCAGGGTAGTGCGGGTTTCTGCTTCGGCTCTGGAATCCTATTACCAGTGCGCCCTATGCTGGCTCTTTGATCGGGTCCTGGGGCTGGAACGGGTCCGCATGGAGACTACCCTCATGGAAGAAAATATGCTGGGTACGGTGTATCACCAGGTGCTGGAGGGTTTCTTTAAACGGGTGAAAACCCAAGGGGGGCTCCTGGCTCCTTTAGTACAGGGAAAGCTCCCCGAAGCATACCAGCGATTGCTTGAGCAAAGCCTTGCAGCGGTCTTTTGTTTTTCTCGGGAAAAGGCTGATGCTTTCCGCATGTCCGAAGCAGCCCAGCCAAGGGTAACCATGAGTGCCTTGACTCGCCGGCTGCTTCAGGCACAGCAACGGGTGGTACAGGAACAGATCGCCTGTTTTTTGACCAGTTTTCTCCGGTACTTTACGGGTTTTCGGGTACTAGAGAGTGAAAAGACGCTGGCCTATCGCCCCGGCATGGACCAGTACCTGCTGATCGGTACCATCGACTGCATACTGGAAGATCTGCAGGATGATGGGGATCTTGAGGGTACCGGAGTTATTGTAGACTTTAAATTACATACGACCCCCCACCGAGCTCCTTGTATCGGGAAAGGCCCCCAAGGACTAGCAAATTTTCAGCTTCCCTTATACCTCACCATGGCAGAACAGAACGGAACCCCTCCCATACACCGGGCCCTTTTTTTCAGCATGGTACCTCCCAAACCCCAGGTGCTCTTCGGGGTGCTTCAAGACCAAACCCTACCAGAGGGGAAAAAAATCCCGTACCGGCAGGGGGATAGGATTGAGCGTACCGATACGCCAGAGGATACCTTTCACCAGATCCTGGATGACTTTGATGGTAAGGTACGTCGGTATGCCGCCGAAGTCCTTTCAGGGAATTTTTCTACCTACAGCACCAGTGAAAAAAAATGTTTTTCCTGTCCTTGGCATACCCTCTGCCGTACCGGGTATGCAGTGGCAGGAACCCCGTGTCCGATTATCCAGAGGGTACCCCAGGATCAGGGGGAATAGGGGAAATATAGTATGGAAGAAACCATGATCCATAAGTCCGGTACTCGAAAGCACTGTACCGCAGGTACCTTCATCGATACACTCAACCAGGAACAGCGGGAAGCGGTTTTGTGCGAGTCTAACGCAGTGGTGGCTGCAGGAGCCGGTTCTGGTAAAACCGCGGTGCTTGCCAGCCGTTTTGCCTATCTCGTGGTTGAAAAAGCCTATCCCGTAACGGAGATTCTTACCCTTACCTTTACCAAAAAAGCCGCCACGGAAATGTACCAGCGTATCTATGCTACCCTTTCCCAGCTTGCGGATGAGGGATCGGGAATGGTACAGGAGCGGGCACAGCGTGGGAAAGAGGATTTTTTTCATGCCTCTATCCACACCCTGGATGCCTACAGCACTTCCTTGGTCAAGCAAGGGGCCATCCGGTATGGCATCCCACCGGACTTTAGGGTGGATCAAGCACGGTGCCGGGAATTGGTCTTGGAAGAAGCTCTTCCCTTTGTTATTGCCCACCGACAGCATCTGGTACTTGAAGCCCTGTACTACTACAAGCAGCCCCTGAGGATTGCCCAGGATCTTTTTGCAGAACCGGTACTCACGTACACGCATATTGATGAGCCTGTACATTGTATGGAAATGGTCCAGGATCAGATCCGTATTATATGCACTGAATGGGAAAAAAGTACCCAGGAAATTACGGGGATATTACACCATATAGCGACCTTTCTGGCAGAGGCGCCTCCGGCAGATCGATTCCGGCATGCCCTGGAATCCCTGCTTGCCCCTTTTAGCAAAGGGGAACTGACGTTTCCTCATGCCCAGGATATTCGCGAGTATTTCGCATCCTTGCAGGCGCTCCCGGACCGGGATCGGATCCCCGGGGCCCAGGGGCATCCGGTCCGGGCTCAGGTAGCGGCCTGCCTTGGGTTTTTGTATGATTTTCATACCATTAATTTGAGTCCCGGGAAACGAGGGGATCCGGCAAAAGAACTGGTCAAAGAGATCCGGGAACAGGCCCTGGAATTTTCATCCCTTGGGGTCTTTTGTATGCAAGGGGGACTTATCCTGTCCTTCATGAGTCTTTTGCAGGAGTTTCAGATCCGGGTGCTGGCAAAAAAACGCCGTGAAGGGGTGCTCAGCTTTTCCGATGTGGCCCGGCTTGCCCGGCGGATCCTCCTGGATCATCCTGATATACGGGACAGCGAAAAGGCGGCCTTTAAAGCCATCATGATCGATGAATTTCAGGACAATAATGAACTGCAAAAGGATATTCTGTTTCTTCTGGCAGAACGACCAGAACGGAAGGAACAGAGTATTCCTCAGGCAAGGGATCTATGTCCAGGAAAACTCTTTTTTGTGGGGGATGAAAAACAGTCTATTTACCGTTTCCGAGGCGCGGATGTGTCGGTGTTCCAGCGACTGCGGAATGAACTGGAGGGGGTTTCCTTAAGCCTCAGAAAAAATTACCGTTCTGTCCCGTCCTTAATTGGGGGGTTTAACGCGTTCTTTGGAGGTAGCGCCTTTGATCCTCAAGGGGAACAAGCCCCTGGGTCCTTTGCCTCAGTTTTTGTCCCGGACACTGGGAAGGTCCCGGTCTATGAAGCCGCCTACACTCCGGTATGTGCCGGGAAAGAGGCATTGGAAACGGGTCCTGGGTACGCTAAACCGAGGATAACGATAGCGATTCTCTCCAAAAAGGAGGAGGAGGATTCTGTAGAAGCAGGGGTGGTTCCTGATGAGTTTCTGGACCCCCATGAAAACGAAGCCTGCTTTGTAGCAGAACAGATTCAAAAACTGCTCAAACAGTATCGGCCCGATGACATAGTCCTGCTCTTCCGGGCCCACACCCATCAAAAATGCTATGAGAACCAACTCCGTCTACGGAATATTCCCTATACCAGTGGGGGCATAGGGGGATTTTTTGCGGATGGTCCGGTACAGGACCTTATGGCAGTACTCCGGCTGGTTGCCTATCCCGGAGATACCGAGGCCTATGGGGTGATGCTCCGTTCTCCTTGGGTGTCGCTTTCCTTAGGGGGCTTAGTCGAATGTCTAGCCGCGAAGGAAGCGCCTTTTGCCGATGCCCTGCTCCCCCTGCTTTCAGTGGAAGACCAAGCTCAATTCCTCCTAGGTCAGGGGCTGTACCGGCGTATCCGTGAAAAAGCCGCCCGTATGTCTTGTGCAGAACTGCTCAGTGAACTGTGGTATACCGAAGGGTACCGTTACGAAACCGAATGGCATCCCCGGACCACCGTATACCGGACCTTATACGACTATTTGTTTAATCTAGCGGTGAAGGCCGATGCAGGGGGCCTCAGTCTGGCAGGTTTTACCGATAGGATCCGGGCAGTGCAGGATGGAGAGGAACCCCTGGATGACCAAGATATGGACATCCCTTTAGAACGATCCGGTGCGGTCCGGCTTATGACCATTCACAAAAGCAAGGGACTGGAATTCCCGGTGGTATTCATCTGCTGCTGCGGCAATAAAGGAAGAGGGGCACGCAATACCGGTGGAGTGTATTGGAGCCGGGAAGGGGGAATTTCCTTTAACCCCCCGTTACCTCAGGAATGGGCCAGTATGGATAGGGGAGAGGAGCACAAGATGAAGCGCAATTTTTTTTACGAACGGGCTGCTCGTGAAGAACACCAGAAAGGGACTGCGGAACTGCGCCGACTCCTCTATGTGGCCATGACCCGGGCTGAACAGGCGGTATACCTCGTGGGCAGCCTTTCCCTGGGAGACCCTGCAGCAGGAGACGCTTTTTCAACCCAGGTACGGAATGCAATTAAAGAAAAGCAAGAAACAATAGAACGGCAAAAGAAAAAGGATACCCCCCCGCTCTCTATAGCCGGAGACCGCATCATTGATGATGATACCTTGTTCGGACTGCTCCTTCCGGCAGTATTGGATCACATCCCCGATACTGCCCCTGGTGAGCCGGATCCGATCAGCGGGAGCCCTTGTTTTTTTTATCTGCAAGCAATTCCTCGGTATCGGAGGAGCCAGATTTTTGCTGATACAAGCCAAGTTGGTAAGTCTCCGCAGTATACCCTTGATCCTCCAGGGCTTGCCCGGTTCCTTACCGACCTGGGGCCTTACTACAAAGAAGCCCAGCTTATGAGCACTCCACCGGTCTTGCCCCGGCATCGAAGCGCTACTGCTTCAAGGGGCGCTGAGGTCGCTCAGGGGAGCTATCACCTATCTGCGGCATATACCGGAGAAGGGGGAGCGGACCTCTTTGCACCGGTAGATACCTTGCTTGACCGCTTTGCCGGGGCAGCATCTGATACGGGGGATGGGAAGGATCGATTTAGCCCTGCGGATTTCGGCACCTTGGCCCATGCCTGTACCGAGGCGCTGCTCAACGGCACGGAGGCTCGTATCCCCCGTGCTCGAGCAGGTTATTTGGTACCGGAAGAGGCCCAGACTCTCCTTTCCGCAGGAAAGGCCCTGGCAACACGGTTTATCGCATCCCCTTTGGGAGTCATTGCTCGTAGCGCGATCTTTCGCAAAAGCGAATACCGATTTAGAAGCCTGACCGGGGAGGGTATCTTTATTGACGGAACCATAGACCTGCTGTTCGAGACTCCAGAAGCGGTCTATGTGGTGGACTTCAAAACCGACCGCCAGGAAATCCCCCAGGAACATCTTGCACAAATGACCTGGTATGATCAGGCTGCCCGGGCATTACGCAAGAAACCCTGCCAGACCTACCTCTATTACCTTCGCACCGGCCATGCTTTTGCTATAGGCTAAGCATGGGCATGTTCCCTACGAAGAGTTGGTATACCTCTTGGGCATTATTCGCCTTGAGTAAGGCATTACGCAGGTGAGTGTTTTTTAAGCGGGCGCTGAAAAAAGAAAGGGTTTGTAAATAGTAAATGTGTTGATTGACTGCAGCGGCGATCATGAATAAGAGCCGCACTGGTTCATCGTCCAAGGCTTGAAAATCAATGATGTCCTTCCTGCTGATCCCCACCGAGACCACCAGGTCCGTAACCGATGAAAGCCGTACATGGGGAATGGCAATACCCCTCCCGATGGCGGTACTCATCAACTCTTCTCGTTTCAGGATCTCCGCGGCTAATTCTTCCCGGTTTTTTATTTGGGGAGCACTGGCGATATTATCTGCCAACGCTAAAAGGGCATCCCGTTTGGTGGAATGATCGAGAAACAAAATCCGATCTGGAGAAATAATGGACTCGATATGGATGGTCCCGGTCTGGGGAATCACCGTGTTTACCGAAAGCCGATCATTGACCCATTTCTCTAACTCTGACTTCTTAAATCGCCATACCGTACCTATTTTTCCTGAAGGAATTTCTCCTTTTTGTGCCCAATCATAAACCGTCCGTTCCGAAACCCGTAAATATTTGGCAACCTCATCTATGGTCAGTATATCCCCTTCGATCATTATCGCTCCTTATGTCTTTGCTATGACATGCTTTAACTATAGCATTAAACCGCAGCGTATGTCAAGTAATTACATTAAACGATAACCAATATACTTTAGTGGAACCACCTTTGAGGCTATGCAGGACCGGCTAAATCGTGAAGCGAATCATAGGGGTACAGAAACCCAATGGTGGTATCTACCCGCTCCGCTCCACTGCCTCCAAATCGCACCGGGGCTTCAGAATCCATGAATTCACTTAAAACCTGCCTGCAAGCCCCGCAGGGCCCTACAGGGTTCACCGAATCCAGACTTGCAATGGCTAGGGCAATAAAACTTCTCTTTCCCTTGCTCACCCCCTGAACCAGCGCGCTCCGTTCCGCACAGAGGGAAAGTCCAAAAGAACGATTCTCCACATTACACCCCGTATAGACACTGCCGTCTTCCGCAAGCAACGCAGCCCCTACCCGAAATCGGGAATAGGGGGCATAGGCAAAACAGGCCGCCTTTTGGGCTTCCTGAAATAATGCATCTATCGTGATCTCAGCCATACCAATCCTCCAAAGATCCTTGTAGTACCCTAAAACCCCTTAGGGTTTTCTATGAAAAATTACCCGAAAGCCATTGATTAATGAGGTACCGGGACACTGAACCCAGACCAGGCAGAGCCGGTAACCGATCCCGATCAAACCAACGGGCATCTTCGATCTCCACCCCATCCACTTGTATGCTTCCCCCTGCATACCGGGCCCTAAAGCCCAGCATGAGAGAATAGGGAAAAGGCCAGGGTTGGGATGTTACATACCGTATATCCTTTACCCTAAGGCCCACCTCTTCCCGGATTTCTCGAGCTATGGTAGTTTCTAAGGTTTCACCAGCCTCGTTGAAACCCGCTATGAGGCTATACACTCCGGGAAGGAACTGTTTGTTATGGGCTAAAAGGGCTTGACCTTGGTCATTGATGATGATGACGATAATAGCCGGGGCTATGCGGGGGTATTCAATCCTGCCGCAGACCGAACAAAGCCTGGCCAGTTCCTTGGGGGCATCCTGGTTGGGGCTGCCGCAGGAACCGCAGAAACGGGATTCCCGCCGCCATTGGATACTATGGTAGGCACGAAAGATCGGGTCTGTAGGCCCGCTCCTGCTTGGAGCGCTTCCCTGGGTCATGAGCGTAATGACATGCCGTATAGGGATCTTCCGCCACTTTGGCGGGATTGGGAACTGCGGGGCTAGATCCACACTGCCTACAGGCAGGTCTCCGCTGATGCCAGGGATGCTTATGGGTTCAAGGGCCTCCAGATCCTGTATGACTTCCCATGGCAGGGGCTCATGGAGCTTTGAGTCTGGAATTGTTTCAGGGACCAAAAGGGTATTTCCTTGAAAAATATACACCCCCTGAGTTTTCTCGGTATGCAAGCCGGATCTCCTTACGGTTATACTAAGCGCCTCAGGCTGAGTTAGGGGTCATCCATAACGTACCGCATCTTCACCCATCATAGGCTTCTTATATACTACGCACTTCACCCTGAACAATCAACGGATTATTGCATCAGCTACGCCTTCGTGCTATAGTTATACTTGAGGAGCAATCCATGAGTATAACCAGTTATCTTGAATTATTACCCCTTAATAAAATCGTCCGATATACCGACAGTTCCGCTAAACAGGGAATTCCTTTTATTGGATATCCACGGCAGCATCCGGCAGAGAAAAACAAGCTTATCCTCGTGTATGATCCTTTGGGAATTAATCCTAAGGTAATGGAATTGAAAATTGATGATATCCTGGGTGTAGAAGATGTCCATTCTGCGGTTACTGAAACCGGAGAGGCAGCGCCTCTGATACGGATCTGGGTCCGTAAAGGTGCTCATGGGGTTATGCTGGAACCTTTTGAGGTGGATAATCCTATCAAAATGGTTACAAAACCGAAGGAAGTCCCGGGAAGGCTTTTGGCCGATATGGATGAAAGTCGCGGTATCTAAAGGTACAGGATGCCCCAAAGCCGGTATTTCACTGCCCTTCCTGAAGCTACACTGCAATGCCTGCTCTGTCCTCGGGGCTGTCTCATCCCCGCAGGAGGCCGGGGTCGTTGCGGGGTTAGGGGAAACCAGGAGGGACGAGGAGACCTTGCCTATTACGGCGCCATTACTGCTTTGCAGGTAGACCCTATTGAAAAAAAGCCCCTCTACCATTACCATCCCGGTTCATCCATCCTCTCCGTGGGTTTCGTGGGCTGTAATTTACACTGTCCTTTCTGTCAAAACTGGCATATTTCTCAGTTTCCTCCCCAGGGGGGGCCAAGTCGCTTGTATGCTCCACAGGCTATTGTACACGCGGCGCAGGTAGAAGGTTCAGGGCAGATCGCCTATACCTATACAGAACCCTTGGTGCATCTTGAGTTTCTTTTGGACTGTATGGCTTTTGCCCGGGAAGCAGGACTTGCCAATGTCCTCGTCAGCAACGGCTGCATAAACCCTGAGGCTGCACAAGCCATCCTAAGCCTCACCGATGCAGCCAATATTGACTTAAAATGCTTCTCTGAGGATACCTACACCCGTATTCTCGGCGGGGATCTGCCTACGGTACTGGCCTTCATTACCCAAGCCTGGAAAACCGGGGTACACCTGGAACTTACCACCCTGGTAGTTCCTGAACTGAACGACCAGGAGGAGGAAATCGACCGGTGTATTGATTTCTTGGCCTCCCTCTCTCCTGATATACCTTGGCACCTTTCCGCCTACCATCCTGCTTACAGGTGGAAGACCCGTCCCACGGATCCACAACAGTTGCTTGCTCTTGCCTATCGGGCACGGAAAACCCTTTCCTATGTGTATACCGGTAATATATCCAGTCCCTTACAGGACACGGTCTGCCCCCATTGTGGGTATCTGCTGATACGCCGCCAGGGGTACCGGATCGATACGTCTGGCCTTTACCTTGCAAAGATGGGAAACATCTATCACTGTGGGCGTTGCGGGCATGCCCTGCCTATTTTGTAAGGGAAAGCGTCCGGGGCTGTTGAGCATCATGTGGCTTATGCAGGAATATTCCGTTCCAAGTAGTTGATATAGATTTCAAAGCCAGAGCCTGAGGCTTGTACTGAAAACCCTGCAGTAAACCGGGAAACCGTACTGCGGATCCAACGGACGTTCACCGTAAGATTAAAGGAAGCAATCTTAGTCAGCGGATCCGGGGTAATCTTCATAGTATAGGATTCTCCCGGTATAATACCTGCAAAAGTTTTGCTGGCTATAGAAAAGCCCCCTAAGTTGATATTGCTCAACAAGGCACTCCCTTCAAACTCATTAATAGAAACCAGAGCATTGGCCTTATAGCGAGGAGCACGAGTTTGGCTCTCTGTTGAGCTATGCCACGTCTTATGCTGCGGGTCCACGTCCATTGATTCTTCTTCCGAGGGAACTAAATACTTACCGTCGGCAATCATCCGGGCAATATTCAGAGAACCGGCAATGTTTTTACTGGCTTGCCGCACATCCACCACACTGTCGCTGACATCCTGGGAGTTATGCTTCAGGTCTTTAATCACCGTATGTATGGAAGCACTCGCCTTCTGAATCTCATTAGAACCAGCGCGAACTTGTTCCGTGGTCTCCTGCAGGATCCCTAATGCTTTCAGTACCTGCGTCCCATTGGACGCCTGTACTTCCACCGCGGTATTCACTGTATTAAAAGACCCTTGCATATCCGTTACTTCCGTGAACATCCGGTTCAGGGTATCAGCCGTTTCCGATGCTACCTGCCAGATCTGCTCAATGCCCTTTTGCATGTGTTTTATTTCTTGAGAAATGGACGCCGATTCCTTGTTTGATGATTCCGCCAGTTTACGTACCTCTCCGGCCACTACCGCAAACCCCTTCCCCAATTCTCCTGCATGGGCTGCTTCTATGGTCGCATTCATGGCCAGGATATTGGTTTGGGCCGCTATGTTTCCCAAGGCTGCATTGGCTCGTTCCAGGAAGGCGGATTGTTCGGCAATCCGGGTGAGCTCTTCGGTGAGTTGATTGAGCATCTTCCGGCCTGCTTCCGAGAGGGTACTCAACTCTTCCGTGGTTCTATGGGACTTATGAACCATAGAACGAACCGAATCAATCCCTTGTACCATCTGTTCGATAGATGCGGAGGAGTGGGCTATCTGTTCTGCCTGAGTTTCCACGGCGTTTTCTAGGGAATGGATCTGGGTGATGATGTTTTCCACGGATAATGCAGTCTGCATGACCGAATCCATCTGGGTATTCGTTTTATCTTGGACTGCATCCATATTATGGGTAATCACTTCCAATCCAGTGGAGGATTCGGTAATCGCGCTTTTCAGATTCTCACTGATGTTTTTTTGTCCTTGATGCTCATTGGTGATATTGTCTAAGGTTTCTTTTAAGGCGTCTCTAATTATATGAAAGGCCCGCTGTATATCACCGATTTCATCGTTACGATTTTGGGGTAGGGGCATATCAAAGTGCATATTCGCCAGATTGGTTGCAGCGGCAACGATACCGGTGATGGGCTTGAGGATGGCAGGCACTAAAAGGATCCGGAGGAACATAACCGTCACGAGCAGGACAGCCAAGGCGAATAGTACGGTATAGAACAACATCTGGTTTATCCCGGAGAAAAACTCCCCTTTTTCTACCGTCCCGATGAGGAACCAATCGGTATCTGGTACCGGGGTTGCGGTACTGATGAAGGTTTTTCCTTGAAAGGTATACTCTTCCGTTGCGGCTTCACGGTTAAGAACCCGAGTAATATAGCCCGCTAAGGATTGGAGGGAGGGATCCGATTGGACCGCTTGAGTCGGAGTGAACTGCCGGTAAACCAGCTCCTGGTTAGGGTGGCAAATAACGGTCCCTTGAGGGTTGATAAGATACACATAGCCGGTTTCCCCCAAGCCGATGTTTTTAGTCATCTCGGTTAATACCGCCCCATCTCGACGACCTATCAAGACTCCGGTAACGGTTCCATCCTGGATGATAGGGGCGGCAAACATGATCACTGGCCGCTGGGTAACCCGGCTTATGAGCACGTCAGAGATCATCGGTTTTCCGGCTAAGGCTTTCTGTATATAGTCCCGGTCGCTCAAGTTGGCGACACCTGCGTCTTTAACATACTGGACGATACCCTCCTTGTTTACCAGGCCAAAATCCAAATACCCATAGTACTCAAGCTCGGACCGTAAGTACACTTGTTGGGCTTCCCAATTAAGAGAACGGATCTCCTTCCCCAGTTCAGAGAGGATCCCCAGTTCCGCATGAATAATACCGTCCGTCACCAACTGGGCGGCTATAAGGGACTGGTTTTGTAGTGATTTTTCAGCGCTCTGCCGTACAATCCCGGAGGCAATTAAGGAGGAGATCAGGGCCATACCTAGAATGATGAAAAGTGCCAAGGTTACGATTGATAAAGACAGTTTAAGCGATATCTTCATACAATCCCCTCTAAAATCAAATTATACTTTTTAGAGGTGTATACAGATAACGTACCTAAGAACAAGTATAGCAATATATAAAAATCGGGGGGGGGGGCTATTTACCATTAAGGCAGTATCCCATAAACAGGATCGGAATTTTTTACGTCTCGTATCAAAAGAAAACATTATTTTTTCGCTTCTCCTTTCTTAATTAAGACGAAATACTCGTAAATTTACAATACGACCCTCTGCTTTTTTAAATTATATCCTACGGTATCTGTCTGGTCTCAGTGAAAAAGCGGTCTGAAGCCCACTTTTCCCCGTGGTTTTTAATAGATCCAGGCTCCTTTAATGGTAAAAAATACCACTATCAGTGTTCCTATAAGGGCCAAACCCGTAACGAGGTAGACCCATATCGGTAACGACGCGGTTACCTGCTCATGTTGCCGGATATGGAGAGGTATCCTTGGGGGGGGCACCTTTTTTTTCGATGCTTCTTCGGAATAACCACAAACCGGACAACAATCCTTAAAGTGATCCAAGGACCCACTGAAATCGCAGGCAGGACACCGTACCGAACCAAAAGACTTGCCGCATCGAGGACAAGTCTGCGCCTCCCGGGCCACCTCAATACCGCAATTATCGCAAAAAAAACGTAACTTCCCTGAGGAAACCAATTCGGATCTGGGGAGTTGATCCGGGGATCTCATGAGCAGTTTACTTCCGGCTTAACCGGCAATTTTCTTCTCAAGACTGCTCTCGTTGTTACGAGGTTTCCCGGTATCTGTTTTGGCCTTCTCTCCTCCATGTTCCGAAGACGCCGCCGGGGTCTTGGTATCCGGCGTTCCTTCGCCTTGAGAAGGTTTAACCGAACCCGCAGTACTGGCGCCTCCCCCCTGCTTATCGGTTACATAAAAACCAGAACCCTTAAAGATGATGCCACTTCCGCCGTTAATGAGCCGCCTCAGGGCTTGACCGCATTGAGGACATATCGTAAGAGGTGCCTCACTCATGCGCTGGAAAGCATCAAAGGTATGGCCACAACTTTTGCATTCGTATTCATAGGTCGGCATAACTATTCCTCTATCTTTACCATCTTATCATAGGATTTTATACGGATAATCCAGATTGACTGTACCGTTACCCTCAAATTAATTAAAATATAACGAGAACATGCTAAAAAGTAAAGATACCCCCTGGGCATCCAAGGGGCCGGTCCGGAGGTTCACCCAGGGTCCATCCTGGACCGGAGGATTGGTGAAGAAGACCCCCGCCCCTTCTTGGGGATCCAGATTTGCCATAAAAAGCCGGGCCATGGAAAAAAGACTTACCAAGGCTTTGGCCTGACTTACCGAAGGAGTTTCAATCCGGATCATCCCTTGGTAATAGGCTTCCGATTGCTGAAGGCGAAACAATACCTGCCCTGCAGGAATCTGGAGGGGTATTTCTAGGGAAGATAAAAACTGATTCAGGGGCATCGCGCCTTCGGTAAGCCAGCCTGCCAGCACTGCATTTTCACAGAATGAGGCGAATGCTTCAGGGGCTTGAGGCAAAGAAGCCCCCGGCACAAGTATCGGATCACCGTCTGAAATAAAGGCTTGTTCAGGACGCAACAAGACCGAAATGCCCTGTTGAGGGGAATGCCAGTAGGTAGCGCCGGTTTCAGAGCGGCGTTTCTTCCATGCAGCGCTGAAGGCAAAGGACAGGGACGCCCGAAAACGAGGGTAGCGGCCCCGGGCTGCCACCAGGAAATGCCGGGGAGCCCCTTTGGGATACAAAGCCGCCACTGCCGAGGTGGTTTTATCTAAAGCCGCTGCAAAAGCCCGCTTGTTTTCCTGGATGCGCTCCAGGGAAATGGCATCCAGGATGGGTCGGGCCTTAACCGTATCAACGTACAGGTACGCCAAGGCTCCCTGGGGGAAACCGGCGAAGGGCCCTGCTTCCGAAAGAATCTGGGTCTTGGGGCTGGTCGCGCAGGAGGCCAACATCATGATGATGCCCAGGAGCGCAAGCCCCCTTATCCCGTAAAAGGTCATCCTTACCCATAATCCACACTTATACCTTTTCAAGCTGTACCTGCCAGATTTCTTCTCCAGCTTCTATCTTATGCATCGCCGCTCCTTCAGCCCAGTGTACTTCCTGGGCCAGGGTTTCTGCGGCCACGTAATCGGCAAAACTGGTCCAAGCAGCGTGGAGGCGAGGAGAACCAAAGAGCTGCAACTGTATGCGGTCGGTAACCGCAAAACCCGCTTCCTTTCGGAGGTTCTGCACCCCCCGGATGAGATCCCGCACATCTCCTTCTTGGGCAAGCTCTGGGGAAATCTCCGTGTCCAAGGCTACGGTGAGAGTTCCCTCGTTTACCACCTTGAGGTGGGCTTTCTCAATACGCCGGATGTCCAGCGTATCTGCGGTGATTTCCACTATCCGGTGCTGGAGCTCCACCGCGTCGGGTATTTCTAAGGAAAGGGTAGCCCCCTCTAAAAGCCCCTGGATTTCGTTCTGACTCAGCGCTGCAATGCGGGCAGCCGCAGCTTTCATATCTTTGCCCAGGGTCTTACCCAGGATACGGAAGTTTGCCTTGACCTCGTATACCACGAGCGCTTCCTCATTGTCCCTGAAGACCACCTCTTTCACATTAAGCTCTTCCCGGATAATATCCTCCATTTCCAAGAGCACCTTCTTCTCCTCCCCGTTGCGGGTTACCAGTTCCACCCGCCGCAGAGGTTGGCGAACCTTGATGGCATACTGGGAACGGAGGGAACGGCCCATGGAAACCGCATGCTGCACCGCGGCCATCTTGTATTCAAGCTGCTGATCCCGCCGCGCTCGCCGCACCTGAGGAAAATCCGTCAGATGCACTGACCCAGGCTCCTCAGCCAGGCGAAGGTTCCTCCAAATCGCCTCAGTGGTAAAGGGCATAAAAGGCGCGGCCACGGTAATCAGGGTCTTGAGCACATCGTAGAGTACGGCGTAGGCTTCGGCCTTGTCTGTGTCAGCAGCGCCTTCACTGAAACCTCGCCAGAAACGCCGCCGGGAGCGGCGGATGTACCAGTTATTGAGCAGGTCGATGAACTCCAGAATGGGATCCACTGCCCGGGATAGGTCATATCCGTCCAAGGCGCTGCCTACCTTCTCCACCAGGCTTTCCGCTGCCGAGAGAATCCATCTATCCAGGGGATTGGCAGGGTTCTCCGGCGCCCCTTCAGGACTTACCTTATCAATATTCGCATAGGTTACGAAGAAGCTATAGGCGTTCCATAAGGGGATAAGAATGCTCTTCATCACCTCTCGCACTCCCTCGTCGCTGTAGCGGAGATCATCGGCCTTGACGACCCCTGAGTGCATGAGAAAGAGCCGCAGGGCATCTGCCCCGAAGGTGTTCACTACCTCCATCGGGTCGGTGTAGTTCCGTAAGTGCTTGCTCATCTTTTTACCGTCCTTAGCCAGCACGAGGCCGCTGACAATGCAGTTCTTGAAAGCCGGTTTCTTGAAGAGCGCCGCAGCCAGGATCGTCAGGGTATAGAACCAGCCCCTGGTTTGATCCAGTCCCTCATTGATGAAGTCCGCGGGGAAATGGCTATCAAAGAACAGGCGGTGCTCAAAGGGATAATGGTTCTGACCGTAGGGCATGGCTCCAGACTCAAACCAGCAGTCCAGCACTTCTGGAATCCGGTGCATGAGAGCCCCGCAGGTGCAGGGAATGGTAATGGCATCCACAACGTGCTTATGCAGATCT
The DNA here is from genome assembly GCA_031278815.1 of Treponema sp. Taxonomy (GTDB): domain Bacteria; phylum Spirochaetota; class Spirochaetia; order Treponematales; family Breznakiellaceae; genus JAIRLU01. The sequence continues at coordinate 25,718 of JAITJS010000031.1, read as the reverse complement.
TCCGGGTCCTGTCCGGAAAGGGCTTTAAGCTCCTCCCGGCTCCCCACACAAAGGGTCTTGCCACAGTCCGGGCACTTCCAGATAGGCAGGGGATTGCCCCAATACCGGTTGCGACTGATGGCCCAGTCTCGGGCCCCCTCCAGCCATTTCCCGAAACGCCCGGTTTTGATATGCTCCGGGACCCAGTAGATCTGAGCGTTGGCATCCAGCATATCCTGTTTAATCCGCGCTACATTGACAAACCAGGACCCCACCGCGCGGTAAATCAGCGGGCTCCCGCAACGCCAACAGTGGGGATAGGCGTGGAGAATCTGGTCTCGCCGGAACAGCTTCCCCTCGGCTTTGAGCCGCTCCATGATAGGCTTATCCGCGGCTTTGACAAAGAGCCCCTGGTAATCCCCTACTTCTGAGGTGAAACGGCACTCTGCATCCACGGGACAGATAACCGGCACCCCCGTGCCCTTCAAGACCCGCTGGTCATCTTCGCCAAAACCCGGCGCAGTATGCACAATACCCGTCCCGTCGGTAATGCTCACAAAATCCCCAGGATAGGTTCTAAAAGCCTGGGGAGCGTCCTTGAAATAAGGAAAGAGGGGCTCGTACTCAATCCCCAAAAGTTCCTTGCCCTTTTTCCTCCACTGCACCTCATAGTCTGCAGGGTTCTTATAATAGGCCGAAAGCCTGGCTTCCGAGAGGATGTACTGGGCCTCCCCATCCTGTACCAGCACATAGTCGATATCCGGCCCCAAGGTGAGGGCCAGATTGGAAGGCAAGGTCCAGGGGGTGGTAGTCCAGGCTAAAAGATAGGTTTGCTTTTCCGAAGTAACCGTTCCTGCAAATGAACTGGTTACCTTAAAACGCACCGTGATAGCTGGATCATGGATATCCTGGTAGCCTCCCAGGTTAAGTTCATGGTTGGAAAGCACTGTAGCACAGCGCGGACAATAGGGCAAAATGTAATGCCCTTCATAGAGGAGCCCCTTGTCCCAGAGGGAACGCATGACCCACCAGATGGTCTCCATGTAATCAGGGTCCATGGTCTTGTAGTCGTGATCAAAATCAACCCAGCGGCCCAAGCGGGTAATAACCTCCCGCCATTCTTTGACGTAACGGAGCACCGCAGCCCTGCACGCTTCGTTAAAGGCCGCAACTCCATAGCGTTCAATGTCGCTCTTGGAATTGAGACCCAGCTCTTTTTCAATGAGGTTTTCCACCGGTAGGCCGTGGCAATCCCAGCCAAAGCGGCGCTCCACCTTCTTGCCTTTCATAGTCATGTACCGGGGGATAATATCCTTGATGGTGCTCGGCACAAAATGGCCAAAGTGGGGAAGGCCGGTGGCAAAGGGGGGGCCGTCGTAAAACACGTATTCTTCCGCGCCCTCCCGTCTCTTGAGGGACTGTTCGAAAATATGATGCTTTTCCCAAAAATCCAAGATCGTTTCTTCCAACCGGGGAAACTGTACTTTGGGGTCAACACTGGTATACACGAGGATTATGCTCCTTTAGGAAGAGTATGCCATAGGAAACCGGAGAATAGCAACCGGGGATTGGAGGGCCAAGGGTCCCCTATAAACGTATAACTCGAGCCCCATCATACAACGCTCTGGATCCGTTCCCCAAGAACGGCCGATGGCCCTGGTTTACACCCATCCCCTTAAACCCCTTATACTAGGCATTATATGCACCATACGAAGCAAATACGGTATATCGATCCTCTGAAGGATCTGGGAAAAGGCTTGTTACAGGTAGAAAAGCCCGGCCGCTATGTGGGAGGTGAATACGGCCGCCTGGCAAAACGCGAGGCGGATCTGCGGCTCCTCATCGCGTTTCCTGACCTCTATGAGATAGGCATGAGTAATCAGGCCATGAGGATACTCTATAAGCGACTGAATCAACTTGCCGGGGTTTCCTGTGACCGCGCCTTTGCACCGGCCCCAGACTTTGAGGATCTCCTGCGTAGCCAGGGGATTCCCCTTTACGGCCTTGATACGGGTATTAGCCTCTTCGATCTGGACCTCCTCTTGTTTACCTTGGGGTATGAGTTGGGGATCACCGGGGTTCTCACCATGCTGGATGCTGGGGGAATCCCCCTGCGGGCCTCAGCGAGAACCGAAACCCATCCTCTTGTGATCATGGGAGGGCCTTGTGTTTCCAATCCTCTTCCCTATGCCCCTTTCATTGATGCCTTCTGGATCGGAGAAGCAGAAGGAGGCTTTTTTAGCCTGGTCCAAGCCCTCCATGCCTTAAAAAAGGCCGGATACGGGAGGGCTGCCTTACTTGAGCGCTTGGCCTCGCATCCTTCGGTATGGACCTGGGGTAAGGGGAAGGCAAAGCGGGCAGTGGATAGGGCCTTCTCCTTTCGGGGGGCCGCAGCCGCGATTTTTCCGGTTCCCAATATGAAGGTGGTCCAGCACCACGGAGCCGTGGAAATCATGCGAGGCTGTCCTCACGGCTGTAGGTTTTGCCATGCCGGGTACTGGTATCGGCCCATGCGCCAGAAAAGCGCCAAAGCCATTCATGCGGAGGTTGCCGCATGGATTACCCAAGGAGGATACCGGGAAATAAGCCTCACTTCCCTTTCTTCAGGGGATTATCAGTATCTGTACCAAGTGGTGGAGGCCCTCCATAGCGCGTATGGCCCTGCGCAGGTCTCTTTCCAGCTTCCCTCTCTCAGGGTATCCACCTTTTCCCTGCCCCTTTTGGAAAAGATTGCGGCGGTGCGCAAGAGCGGCCTGACCTTTGCCGTTGAAACCCCGATGGATGCCTGGCAGTTTTCGATAAACAAGGAGGTCTCCCGGGATACGGTGGCGGCGATTATCCAGGAAGCGAAGAAACGGGGCTGGAAAGGGGCAAAGTTTTATTTTATGATCGGCCTTCCCCTGGGAAACCAGATGCTTCCTGAAGCGTCTGAGGAAGTAGGGATTGTCGATTTCATCCTGGACCTTGCCCGCCGTACCGGGATGCACTTCACCATCACCGTAGGAACCTTTGTCCCTAAACCCCATACCCCCTATCAATGGGTGGCTCAAATGGACGAAGCCACAGCCCGGACCAAACTGGACTATATCCGATCCAGGCTTAAACCAAAAGGCCATAAGGTAGGAATGCAAGATCCCTTTATTTCGGTCCTTGAAGGGCTTATAAGCCGGGGGGATGAACGGGTAGGGGACCTCATTGAAGAAGCCTATAAAAGAGGCTGCCGTCTTGATGCCTGGAATGAGCATATACGGCAGGATATTTGGCGAAGGCTTTTTGAAGCCCACCCGCTCCTCATCCAGGAAATACAGCATCCTAAAAGTCCGGATCTACCTGTGCCTTGGCACGGTATTGAGATTGGAATGACATCCAGCCATCTTAAAAAGGAATTGCTTCGGTCAGAAACAGGCAAAACTACCCCGCCATGTATAGAAAAATGCACCAATCCCTGTGGAATATGCGATAAGGACACGGCCATTATCAAAAATACTATCCATGATGATAGGATACCTCATTCAAAAGCGCCTGCAAAGATCCAGGCTGGCCCCACCTGGCGGATACTCTTTTCCTTTACCAAGCAGGGGAGCGCGATTTTTCACCCCCATTTGGCCCTGGTGGAGGTTTTTGCGATGGCTATGACCCGTGCCGGTATCCCGGTCTGCTATTCCCAGGGTTTTAATCCCCAGCCGAAACTGGAAATTGCCGCTCCCCTATCGGTCGGTATCAGTGCGGAGGCTGAAATCGCCGCCATTGATACCCGGTTTTTTTTCAGTGCCCAAGCCTTCACACAAGCCCTCGTTCCCCAGCTTCCCGAAGGGCTGACCCTGGGGGAGGTCGTCCATATCCTCATTCCTTGGGGAGTAAAGAAGCGCTCTTTGGCGTCTTTGCTGTGGGGGTACACCTATGAGAACCCAAAGGGGGAGAAGGATTTTGTAAAGGCCGGAGATGAGCAAAAATACCGCGTACGCAGGGAAGGGAATTTTTGGGGTTTACGACGCTGTGCAGTATGGGCAAAGGGACTCAAAGACCCGCAAAGCCCTGAATCCTACTTTACGGTGTACCCTGAACTCTACGGTTTTTGAATCGAACTTGAATGGTGAGGATAGGTGTTACGTATTTTGAACTGGAGGTTACTTAAACGTGAGAAGGTCAGAGCGATGACGATGCGGGCTGCATAAACCTAGGGATAGGCAAGGGTTTCCCGCTGCCAGTTGATGTACCAGTATCAATTTTCGGTAGTGATCCACAAAGTATGAATGGAAGCATTCTGGTATTAATCCAAGAAGAGCTAATTCACTGTAATATAATGAAGCACGTTGAATTCCCTCAAAGCATACGGCGAATGGCGCAGCGCCGTTTCATATAACGCTGCAGAAATAGACGGCATCATCCAAACCTTTGCCGGATAAAAAAAGCAGCGCCCCCCAGAAAGAGCGCCGCAGACAGCTTAGAGTCGGCGTTTATATAGAAACCAATCACATAGGTACCGCTGCTCCCGCCGTACGGTTCAACCTTTAACATAACCGCTTTTTGTTACGGTAAATGTTCGTCCGGAACTATACCCGGAGTCTGTTGCACTAAAAATACTCGCGTTATCGCTACCAGTAGGCGGATACTTTGCCATCGCAGGGTTTCGTACCGTCTCCTTGATAAGAATCATTCCACAAACGGTACTCCCTCATTTTGATCGAAAAATCCAACGTTCGTTAAACGTAACCGCTACATTTCCATCGGTCCGTATTGTTCCGGCCAGCGACCGTCGCCGCCGGTATCAGTATGCCGAGTATTTTCGAAAGCAACCGTTTATGTCTCATAACGGTCCTAAGGAGGGGTAAGATTTTTTAGGATAAACCCAGGGTAATTCCTAATTCATTACAGATCAATAAATTAATACGCCTGCGGCCGGCGTATCGAAGGTACTCCTTGCAGTCGTCCATGTTGGTATATGAGCGGCGTTTATCACTTTTGCGCCCTTCCCGGCGGACTTCAATCCTGCCTCAGTCAACCTTGCGGACTTCCTCTTCCACAACTTCCGCAAAACGGTCCAGCAGCCGCACGAAATGCCGCGCATCCTCCTGGCCCAATCGCGTGATAATGCACGACATTAGGGCGTCCAGTTGCTGCTTCCCTTTGGTAACTGCAGTCTTCCCCTTTTCCGTCACGGTGATAATAATTTTGCGCCGGTTATCACGGTCTGTCTCACGCTGGATATACTCCCGCTTTTCGAGGCTGCCCAACATTTGGCTGACCGCTGCTTTTGAAACCGCCAGGGTTTCATGCATTGCGTGATGTGTCGTTTGATCCGCCAGATGTGAAGCTTCTGCCGTATCGCAGTCCTTCTCATCGCAGTACTCAATGCAGTTGAGGGCGGAAAGCTCAGTAACCGAGAGCCCGCCGCCCTCGGCATTCACCAGGAAACGGGAAATAGCAGCCGTTGCTTTTTTAAAGTAAAAAAGTGCATGTAACAAATCCTGCTTGAGGTTATCCTTCATGGTACTGCTCCTTTATCTCCATGCTTCAATTGTCTGAACAAACGGGTGCTCAAAGCAAGCGCGATACCTGTTGTAAGTCCGTCGGCAACAGGCTGACAATACATATACCCGTTAAATTGCCAGAGACTATTAAAAAGAAAAAGGAGGGGAAGATAAAAAAGAAAATCCCGTCCCAGGGTTACGATGGTCGCTAGTACCGACTTCCCCAGCGCCTGGAACGTTACCATCATCGTCATTTGAAGGCCGACAAAGGGTAATGACCATAGGGCTGCGTGCAGCAGTTTTGTTCCCGCGTCTATAGTGGCAGTATCGCGGATAAAAAGGGTAATAATGTCCCGGCCTCCAAAAGCAAAAACAAGGGTAAAAAACAAAGATAAAAGGGTCGAATAGAGCATCGTGATGTGAAACCCTGCCTTGAGCCGGTCGAAGTTTTTCGCCCCATAGTTAAACCCGGCGAAAGGCTGGTATCCCATCGCAAGCGCCATAATGAGCATAAAACTAATAGAACCCACCCGCTGATTGATACCACTTCCGGCAACGACAAAATCACCGTAGCTTGAGGCAACCCGGTTTCTAAAAACAAAGCAGATCGTCATCGCGATGTTTGAGAGCGCCGCAGGAATACCGATTTTCAAGATTTCCGCGTAAAGGCGGAGGTTCGGTTTAAAGTCCTGAGGGCTTATGGACAAGAGTGAACCGCGGGAAGTAAAATGAAGACCGTAATAAAGCACCGATGCAATCGTCCCGATGACCGTGGCCCATGCCGCGCCGGCGACACCCCAGTCCAGCGCAAGAATAAACAGGGGGTCAAGGATAATATTGAGCACAATGCCGATAAGCATACCCTTCGTTGCTTTGGCGGTGGCGCCTTCGCTTCGCATTTGACCGGAAAGCGAAATATTGAGGAGCGCCACCGCGATAAATGCGTTAATGATGGAAAAATAGCTGTCTGCATAAGGAAAGGTTATCTCGCTTGCCCCACTGACACGCAAAAAGGGCTTCCTGAAAAGAAACAGCACCACCGTGATTAAAAGCCCCATGCCAAAGGTTGTCCAAAAGGCCACCGAACAGGTCTGCTTTGCCTCTTTACCCTTTCGCGCCCCCAGAAGCCGTGAAATATAGCTTGACGCCCCTACGCCGAAAATATTCCCCACCCCCTGGGAAACGATAAAGAGCGGCATGGCCAGTGAAATCCCTGCCACCATATTCGGATCTCCGGTTTGTCCGATAAAAAAGGTATCGGTCATATTATAAACCATCTGGGCAATCATAGCCAGCATCATAGGTAAGGCAAGCCGAATAATGGCGAGAGCCGGACGCTCTTGTTCCATAAGCGCGATATTGTTATTGTTCATAGATATAAAACCTCTGAAATTTAAAGTGCTTTACGGTTAAGATATTAACTGCTAAGGATAAAGTCAAATCCGCTCATGGCGTATCGGGGAGCCATTCCTGGGAGATGTATCGTACATGCTATGCCGACCCATACATCCTACCTCAATCGGTTTGTGGTAAAATGGCCAAGGTTACATCACTGTTGCTTTGCATGCTGTTTCAGAGAAAACACAGGGGGGGGTATCCTGCATTGCGCTGTTTCATGCTTTTTTCATGGCGTGTTTTATAGTATGATTAAAAGTCTTTTCAAAAGGTCGGATTTTGAAAAAGCCGCATCAGACAGGTATGTGTTTGCGACCGAGGAACGGGGAGTTTCGTGGGTTACCGTTTGGGGATTTATCGCATGGTTTCTAAAAAATTTGTTTCTATAGCAGCATACTGTTCTTTTTTGTATGTGCTTTCTCCCTTTCCAGTTTCAGGGCAAACAAAACCTGCCAAGGAGACTTGGGCCCTTATCATCGGAACTGACGAGGGACTCTACGGTGTAGGCTGGAGGGGAAGCCTCACCATGCTTTGGACTGGCGAGGCGTTTGGGGGTAGCGGCGTACGTCCCTTCGTTCCTCCATCCTGTGAAGCGCCCTCACTTATCTTGTGGGTTTGGCTCCAAAGCGACAAAGACCTGAAGTAGGGAGCGCTTCGATGCCTTACCACCAGTGCCCTACAGGGGCTTTAAACCCCCTTTGGAGGCTCGTTGGCCCGGGGGCTTGGGTTACCCCCGGTAAGGGCTTAAAAGCCTTGAAGGATAAGTACTTAAAGGGATGAATATCCAGGACATTGGGAAACCACCCGTCTAGTTCGTCCGTGTCCACGATGTTTATAGCCGGACTATAGGAAATGGGAAGCACCGTACCCCGGTCCAAGAGGAGTTTTTCCGCTTCCGCTAAGGTTGCCCAGCGTTGTTCCCCATCCTCGGTCATGGACTTGTCCATCAAGTTTTCATAATCCGTGTCATTGTACTGGGCATCATTCAGATTGGAATCGCTACGCCACATCTGAAGGAAGGTATAGGGATCGGCAAAATCTCCGATCCAGGTGGAAAAGCCTACCTCATAGTCGTTCTGTTTCAGTGCCTGAAAGTATTGATGGTAGGGAATCACGCTGATTTTTACCGGAACCCCCAGCTTTTCCATCCAAACCCCCGCCATGAGGGTCCCGATACGAGCGGCTTCTGCAGAAGGGGTCAGCTTGATGACCAGATCCGGAAGTCCCACCCCTTTGGGAAACCCCGCTTCCACCAAAAGCCGCTGGGCCTCTTCCATATCCGTACTCTCCAAGCCTTCTACTTGGGGGTATCCCGGAATAGGGTAGATCAGGGTTTTCGCCGGAAGTATATGTCCCTCCCGGATTTGCTGCCAGGGCAGGGCCAAGGAAAGGGCCCGGCGAATCCGGTAATCCGTCCAGGGCTTTTCCGCGGACCGAATAAAATAATAGTGGGTGGCAAACATAGGATTGACCATGATCCCGCTACGGTCCGTAAGGGTTTCCAGGTTCACCTCCCCGGAAATCCACCGGGTTTCCCCGGAATTCCACAAGGCTGCGGCTTCATCCCCATCTTCGGTAAACCTCAGGATGATCTTATCCAAGGCGACATTTTTCGCACCCCAATAGAGTTCATGCTTAGCCAGGACCATACGATCCTGGCTATATTCCTCAATATAAAAAGGCCCATTAGAAATCGGAGAGGCCAGGGACCAATCTTCTTGGTTCAGCATAGACGGGTGAATGGGACTAAAAGAATGATGACAGAGCATACTCGGAAAGAAGGATGCCGGGGTGTTGAGCCTTACCACCAGGGTTCGTTCATCATTGACCCTAATGCCGACCCGCCTTGGGTCCCGGAGCCGCCCTGTCCGGTATTCCCTGGCCCCTTCGATAATATCAAATAAGGATGAATAAGGGGAATTCGCCGAAGGATCTAAAAGGGAGATCCAAGCCGCCCGGAAATCCTCTGCCCTCACCCTATCGCCGTTCCGGTATTTGGCATTTTCCCGGATCGTAAAGGTCCACTGCTTTCTATCCTCTGAGATCTCCCATTGGCTTGCAAGCGCAGGAACCGGTTCCATGGTAAAGGGGTGGTAGGAAAAAAGGCCCTCATAGAGTCCGGTAAAAAGCTGGGCTTCATAGGCAAGATAGGACTTGCGGAAATCCAATTCCAGGTCCCCTTTGGAAAAGGTTACCGTAAGCTGGTCCCGAACCTGCGACCGGGGCCGGGTTTCCGCAAAATCCGGCCCTTGGGGGACTTGCCCCTGATCTACCAGACGCTCATGGGATTCCACAGGTACCGGCGTCACTTCTTCCCGTATAGCAGTGCTTTTGCAGGATCCTGAGCTCAACATAATAATAGATACGAAGATCGCCGTGAAACCTCGATCCCTGATTGTGAAGGTTTTCATATATACACCTGTTACCTTATAGGACTTTTATCGATCATACACCCTTAACCATTCCCCGTAATACCCAACTTTTTAAGTTGTTCTGCCTCTTCCTTAAGGAGTGTATAGTCAGAACACTGGTGGTTTGCCCTGATATAGGTATTTTTCAAGGTAGAAAGTTCCGGTTTTATACCCTTTATCTGATTGCGCTCATTCGGATCAATGGCCTGCTTAAAATAATCATCCACCGCGTTTAATACTTTATAGAGGGACTGGATATCCCGGATTCCCCGTTCTAGGAAACTGATAAGCTGCTCATCCGGCAGGGCGTTGATCTTTTCCAGTGGCATACTCTGGGTATCAAAAAATTGTTTTGCCCTGCTATCAAGCTTAGTGCGTAACTGATTAAAATTGACCGGTTCTATGATCGGATCGGATCCGGCGCCTTGATAGGTTACTTTATATATGGTCGGTTTTGGTTCCTTGTTCATTAACTTATCCCAGAACCGCTTAAGCCTCTCCCACAAACCGATCTTTCGGTTGGCAAGAATCGCTGCATTGGCATCTAATTTTTCCCCTATTTCCTGAAGGATCGGAGCAAGAGCGCTAATGACCTGAACCCCTGCAACGAGGAAATGCCTGATTGGGACATCGGGAGTACTGGTCTTTGGCTTATCCTCAACAACCTGCAGGGACTTAAGGACTTGTTCCCGCAATGCTGGACCCAGAGGTGAATAGTCTTCTTTTATCAATTCTTCGAGCAATTCAGTATACACCGGCTTACCTGGCATAGAAATAGCCATGTGCTTCTTGATGTCCCCTACCGAGGGGCTTTGCCCCTGAGGTATACGGCTGCTTATGGCCCTTCGTACTTCCAGTTTATACACTTCCCGGTTAAAATCAACGAGGACCTTTAAAGAACCCAGAACCGAACGGCTCAATTTGGCTAAACGCTGGGTGAGCCCTATGATACCCCCTACCCCAAAGGCCTCGGCTCCCGTCCGTAACTGATTGATTATCTCTGCCATTACCCGGGTGATGGGGGATGAAGAAGCGGGAGCAAGATTGAGCCAATCAATATATTTTATGAGATCCAAGACCCGCTTGATCCGGTCCAGGGTAAAATAGGTGGTAGTAAACTGGTAAAAATTCACCAATACGTCAAGTTGTACATCATAGTTGGACAGCCTGATAGTAAGCTGTTTATCTTTTTCCCCATCTGAGAATGCCGCAGTTTCAGGTACCTGAATTTCCCCAATCTTGATATCCTGTTTATAGGGATCTTCCTTGACCATGCCTTTGGAGAGGAGCATACCATACAGGGTATGAAAGGCGTCATAGAACATACGGAGATCTTCTTTTAAACTCAGGAATATTGATTTTTCTATATATTCTTGTTGACTTTGTAAGGCTTCAGATAGAGTTGATTGATAATTTTCATCCATGATTAATTTTACTATGCACTATTGTAGCGAATAAATCAATTGAGAAAACCACCAGTCCGGCATGTACTGGGTAAGTCGAACATTTTTTCACGGCTTGTAATGACCGGTATATTTGCGTACAAACCCCCAAGGACGGTAGGTCATTTTCGCCTGACGAAGCCCTTCATCCCCCAGATCCTGTTCCCGGTTAATATAGGTATAGTGCTCTGATAGGGACGCCGCAAAAGTCTGATTCATAAATTGATAAATTCCCTTGTATGCATCAATGGCTTTCTCAAAATGAATGCCAAAGATCCGGCCTTGGGCCAAGGCTTCTCCTAAACACCACGCTGCAGGTTGTCCGTTTATATAATAGATGCTCCCCTGCATACCCAGCAGGGTAAATAGTTCCAAGACTTCCTTGGCTGCATGGTAATCCCCATCCTCCCCCTTGTCCTGTCGCCACCGTTCCAGGACCATCATGGCCTGGGGAAGGAGTTCTACACTGAGGGGCTGCTCTTCATGGGTATAGGCATTGCGAAAGGCGTTGACTAAGTTCCGTTTCTTGTGGTACTTCTTCCCCGGTAATTGGGCAAGATCGGTTCTCAGGTACAGGTAGTCAAAATTATCCCGATCCTCGGTGATTTCAATCCCCCACTGCAAGAGCCGATCCTGGTTCGCGGTCAATACCGACTGGGGGATCCCTTTCCAGTAATCATGGGTCTTGAAAAGTTCCATCACCACCTCCTGTTCAGGCACCTCGCAGGGACTCATAAAAAAGCGCTTTCCCTCCCGTTCTCCAGAAATGATGAGGCTATGCTTATGTAAGGCAATATGATACTGATACCGTTTTCTGAACAAATAGAGATTGGCAAAGGTATATTCTGAAACTCCGTCAGGAATCTGGAAGAGCCGATCTTGTATTTCCGCTTGTAATGCAAAACTGATGGGTACCCATTCGGGGTAACACGGTATGGACATGATGATTCTAATATACTCTTTTTTTGCATAAGCTTAGATCATCAAGCGGCCTGTCGGATCCGAAGCTGCTGCTCGCAGGACTTTAATCAATGGATCCTTAAGGTAATCCTCAAAGGGCATCATCCGGTCGATGGGGGTATGACCTGCCGGGAGGATTTCCACGATGCGGTTTGCCAGAGAATGGACGAATTCATGGTCATGGGAATTAAACAACACCACCCCGCTGAAAGCCAAAAGGCCCTCGTTGAGGGCGGTGATGGCTTCCAGGTCCAGGTGGTTGGTAGGCTCGTCCAAGATGAGGACATTGGCCCCGGAAAGCATCATCCGGGCCAGCATACACCGGACCTTTTCACCTCCCGAAAGTACCTGCACCGGCTTCAGGGCCTCCTCCCCGGAAAAGAGCATCCGTCCTAGGAAGCTGCGCACGTAGGTATCATCCTGATCCGGGGAATATTGCTTGAGCCAATCCGTAATGGAAAGCTCCCCGGTAAACCAGGAGCTGTTTTCCTTGGAAAAATAGGAAAAGCTGGTGGTTTGCCCCCAGGCATAGGATCCTGCCTCAGGCTTTTGTACCCCCGCAATGCAATCAAAAAACGCGGTTTTGGCCTGATGTTCGGTCCCTACAAAGGCTATCTTATCCCCTTTATTGATGGTGAGGGAAAGGTTGTTAAGCACTTCGGTCCCTGCACTGCTACATACCAGGTGTTCCACTTGGAGCACCTTGTTCCCAATCTCCCGATCCGGCTTGAACCCTACATAGGGGAATTTCCTGCTGGTTACGGTGAGGTTTTCCAGGTCCAGCTTCTCCAGAACCTTCTTGCGGCTCGTGGCCTGACGGCTCTTTGCCGCATTAGAGGCGAAGCGCTGGATGAATTCTTTGAGTTCCCGGGCCTTTTCTTCCCGTTTCTTCAGCTGATCCCGGGCCTGGCGCTGGAGCATCTGGCTCATCTGATACCAAAAGTCGTAGTTTCCTGAATAGAGGGTGATTTTTCCGAAATCAATGTCACCGATGTGGGTACAGACCGCGTTGAGAAAATGCCGGTCATGGGAAACCACGATCACCGTGTTGGAAAAATCCATGAGGAAACCCTCAAGCCAGCTGATGGATTCCAGGTCCAGGCCGTTGGTGGGCTCGTCCAAAAGAAGAATGTCCGGGTTGCCGAACAGGGCTTGGGCCAAGAGGATCCGGACCTTCTTGGATTCGTCCAATTCCGCCATCAGCTTGCCCTGGTCTGCTTCGTCAATGCCTAGTCCAGACAGGAGCTGTCCTACCTGGGCCTCTGCCTCCCAGCCTCCCAATTCGGCAAAATCCCCTTCCAGTTCGCTGGCCCGCATACCGTCTGCTTCGGAAAAATCTTCCTTGGCATAGATCTCTTCCCGTTCCTTTTGAATGGCATAGAGCTTGGGATACCCCATGATCACCGTTTCCAGGACCGAAATGTCCTCAAAGGCAAAGTGGTCTTGCTTCAGAACCGCTATACGCTCCCCTGAACTGACTGTAATGGTCCCCCGGTCATGTTCGATTTCCCCGGCAAGGATTTTTAAGAAGGTGGATTTTCCTGCCCCATTGGCGCCGATGATCCCATAACAGTTGCCCGGGGTGAATTTGAGATTGACATCCTTGAAGAGGGCCCGCTCTCCATAGCTGAGGCTTACATCGCTAATCGTGATCACCGATCAGGACTCCTTTTTGGCCTTTTTATTAAATAGGCTCAACATACGGGCAATAATACCTTCTTTTGCAGCACCTACCGGTACCACGGATCCAGGCTCCGTGGCTTCTGGGAATAGAGGCTTTGATGCCACGGCCGGTGAGGGAGGAACCGCCTCGTTCAGGGCACGATTCTGCGGCGAGGACCGCCTCGTAATGGCTTGCCCCGTATCCCTACGCAACCCTTCACCGCTCTTCCCGGAAACCTTAGCCGGCTTATCGTTCCTGGACCGGGATCGTCGGGACTTAGGATTATCCGAATTGCCGTATGGGAGGGCTGCTTCCCGGAGCGGGGCTTTAGTTCCTGAAGGGGATTTGCGATTTTCGTATTTTTGCTTGTAATAGGCCATTCGTTCTTCAAAGGAAAGAGAGGACAGGTCCTGATAGTCTGTATCCTCGGTTTTCTTCAGCACTGGTCCTGCGGCTTTATAAGCGGATCGCCGGGAAGCCGTTTTCCCCCAGGGTCCTTTCCGTTCACGGCTGCCCTCCTTGCTCCAACGATTACCCCGTTCCCCGGTTCGCCGTCTCCTTGCTTCCTCCTGCTGCTTCGGGCTCCTGTCCCTTCTGCGGTCTTCTGGGGACCGCTCGTATTTTTCCATAACCGTACTATGAAACCTCATATCTTCACTGGTATCCTGGGCATACAGCCCTTCCTCTGCTATTGCTGCGGGGATCTTCTTCCCGATGTATTTCTCGATATCCCCCAGCTCATACACATCCTGTTCGCCCACCAGGGCGATGGCCCTGCCGGTCTTCCCTGCCCGGGCGGTTCGTCCGATACGGTGCACGTAGTTTTCCGCTTCCACAGGAAGCTCGTAATTGACCACCAGGGCAAGCCCCTCAATATCAAGTCCCCGGGCAGCCACATCAGTAGCCACCAGATACCGGATATGGCCGGCCTTAATATCATCAATAATCTTGAAACGCTTTGATTGGGGCAAATCGCCGATGATAAATTCACAGGTAAACCCGTTGTGCTGTAATCGTTGTGCCACGATTTCCGTCTGTCGCTTGGTATTACAGAAGACGATGGCGCTTTCCGGCTGCTCCCGTTGGAAGATGCCCAGCAGCAGCTTCATCTTGTCCTTGGTCGGTACATGGTAGAGGACTTGCTCAACCTCATCCAGGGTGACGGTTTCCGGGGCAATTTCTATTTCATAGGGGGATTTCGTGTACTCCCAGGCCAAATTCTTAACCCAGGCATTCAACGTAGCGCTGAACAGCATGGTTTGCCGGCGATCCGCTGGAGGAACCACCTTGATGAGCTTCCGTAAGTCCGGGTAAAAGCCCATATCGAACATACGATCCGCTTCATCCAGCACCAAGAAGGCGATGTCCATGAGGTTCATCTGGCCGGATTGATTCAGATCCAGGACCCGACCTGGGGTTCCCACGAGGATCTGCACATTATCCTTGAGTAATTGCTGTTGTGCGCCGTATCCGACTCCTCCATAAAAACTTCCCACCTTAAAGGGCAAGTATTTTCCCAATATCCGGGCCTCTTCCTCCACCTGAATCGCCAATTCCCTGGTAGGCACCATGATGAGCCCCTTTTTTCCTTTTAAAAGGGATTCGCTGAGGAGGCGCTGGAAGATAACTATTAAAAATGCGGCGGTTTTACCGGTCCCGGTCTGAGATTGGACATAAAGATCTTGGCCTCCAAAGGCGTTGGCAAGTACTTGTTCCTGCACTAAGGTACAAACCTGATATTCTGCATCAGCGATACCCCGTTGGAGGTCGGGATGTAGGTTTAATTCTTTAAATTCCATATTATATTAATATTTATACCGTATTTTGATACAAATGAATAGCCTGGATATCCCCATAGTGGGGAGCCTACCCAGCAAGAAACAGGCATGATTAGACATGAAGGAGAGCAGTATGAACACGGAACCCTATGACGCCTCTGAACCAGGCCGGCTCTTGCCCCTTGAGGGGGTCTACAACCTGCGGGACTTGGGAGGATACCCCACACAAGGGGGTAGGCGGCTTCGTTGGGGTCGGCTCTACCGGGCCGGGAATTTACACGACCTCTCCCTCCAAGACAAGGTCTTTCTGGAAAAGCGGCATATCAAGAGCATCGTCGATTTTCGGGGGGCCCAAGAAAAAAAACAGGCCCCTGACGGTACCTTAGCAACCCTTGTACAGACCTTTGAGCTTCCTATTGAGACGGGAAGCATCCTGGATGTAAGTACCCTTGAAACCAAGGTTTCTGGAGAGGCTCTGATGCAGGAACTCTATGGCCGTTTGGTAGATATTGCCCGTCCCCAATACCGGCAATTTTTCAGTATCCTCGCTGACCCTGGGCATCTCCCCCTCCTCTTCCACTGTTCCGCAGGCAAAGACCGGACCGGCCTGGCAGCGGCCTTTATACTTGCTGCCCTGGGGGTGGATCGGGAGCGGATTTACCAGGACTACCTGCTTTCTGCAACATACCTCAAGGCGATAATCCGCCAGTGGCTCGTGGCAGAGCCCCATCTGGAAACGGTTCTGTCGGTTAGGTACGGGTACTTGGAAGCGGCTTTTGCCAAGATAGACGCTGCCTTTGGCGGGATAAACCGGTATGTCCAGGAAGAGTTAGGGGCAGATGTGGCGCTGCTGCGGGAATGGTATACCGAAGAAACACCCTAAGCAGCCGGTACCGTTGAGTATAATACGGCAATAAGCCCCTTGACGATATCCTTCTTTATCCATTATGATAATGGTACTTTAATAGCCTAACCCAATGGCCGATCTTGAGAGTCTAACCCAATGACTGCGTAAAGTTTTATAAATCGTACAGATGAATCATTTTCGAGATGCTGCATCAAGTACTAGAGTCTTACACATAAGATCCCTCTGATGCAGAGAGGTAATGTTACTGTCTCCTTAAAAGGTATCTTTTTAAGGGGTTACAAGGAGGATGTATAGTGGCTGTAAGCACATTTAAGCGGGGTTTGCACGTTCCCACCAGGAAAACCGCTACTGAAGGGAAACCGGTGGAACTGGTACCTACACCGAAACAGGTGGTTATTCCTATCAATCAACATTTCGGCGCCCCGAATCAAAGTTTAGTGCAGGTGGGGGATGTGGTTAAGCGAGGGCAGAAAATCGCCGACGCTATTAGCCCCGGCCCCATGACCGTACCGGTTCATGCTTCGATAAGTGGGGTAGTTAAGAAAATCGAGCCCCGGACCCAATCGAACAACAGTGAAGGGCTTTGTATTGTTATCGAAGCTGAGGGGCCTTTAGAAAACCGGGAAGGCGAATTCCTGCCTCCCCTGGATGCATTTACCTGCACCAAAGAGGAGGCCCTTAAGCGCATCCGGGATGCGGGGATTACCGGTATGGGAGGAGCCGGCTTCCCTTCCCATGTTAAGCTCTCGCCGCCGCCGAATAAGCCCATCGACACCATTATCGCCGATGGTGCGGAATGTGAACCCTACCTCACCACCGATGAGGCGGTCATCACCGAGAAACCCCACCTGTTGATCAAGGGTCTGGCCATAATCATGAAAATTACCGGGGTTACGAAGGCCATCATCGGGATAGAGGATAATAAGCAAAAGCTCGTTCCCCTGTTGGAACAGGAAATCCGTCTGGGAAACTACCCCGGGGAGATCACCGTAGGGCTTTGTAAAACCCTCTACCCCCAAGGGGGGGAAAAGATGCTCATCAGCGCTCTTACCGGCAGAGAAGTCCCTTCCGGCGGGCTTCCTATGGATGCCCGGTGTATCGTCCAGAACGTGGGGACCCTGGTGGCCATAGCCGAGGCTTTTACCTTGGGGAAGCCCCTGAT
This sequence comes from Treponema sp., assembly GCA_031278815.1. Classification (GTDB taxonomy): domain Bacteria; phylum Spirochaetota; class Spirochaetia; order Treponematales; family Breznakiellaceae; genus JAIRLU01. The sequence continues at coordinate 8,589 of JAITJS010000031.1, read as the reverse complement.
TGACCGGGACTTGACCGTAAGCGGCGGGGCCTGCAAAATCCCCAAAAATATCCGGGCTCCTATTGGAACCCTGCTCGCGGATCTGCCCCCGGCATTTATGGATATTGATTACTCCCGGTTGAGGAAGATCCTCTTCGGCGGGCCTATGATGGGCTTTGCCGTACCCACTGTGGGGATTCCGATTCAGAAGAATACCTCCGGGATCATCCTGATGACCGCTGAAGAAACTTATACCGCGGTTGAAACCCCGTGTATACACTGTGCCCGGTGTATTCGCAACTGTCCGTGCAGGCTTTCTCCGGCGATTATGAACGATAGCCTGGAAGCGGGGGATCTGGACTATGCGGTAAAGGCAGGACTCATGGATTGTATTGAGTGCGGAAGCTGCACCTTTATGTGCCCGGCGCGGATCAAACTGGTCCAGCGTTTTCGCGTGGGCAAAGGACGCTTACGGGCCCGGCAGCAGGCAGCTCAAGCGGCAGCAGCGAAAGCCGCAGCTTCTGCAAAAACCTAATTTTTTTATAAGGCGTATTTTTATAGAAGGAATTTTCTATGACAGAAAATAAAGGAATTTTCTATGACGGAAAATGAACAGTCATCCTTGATCCTAGCATCAAGTCCTCATATCGTTTCTCCGGTTGCGACTCAGCAACTCATGGCCAATGTGCTCATCGCCTTGGCCCCGGCTTCGGTTTTCGGGGTGGTCATCTTCGGATTCCCTGCCCTCTTAACCATTATCGTGGCAGTAGCCGCAGCAGTGCTTGCAGAAGCATGCTTTCGGTCTATCCTGAAACAGGACATCCGCATTAAGGACCTTTCCGCTGCGGTAACTGGGCTGCTCTTGGCCCTGATCCTTCCTCCGGCTACCCCCTTGTGGATCACTGCCTTGGGCTCGATCTTTGCCATTGTGGTGGCCAAGGAATTCTTCGGAGGCCTGGGGGCCAATGTGTTTAACCCTGCCCTCATCGGCAGAGCCTTTCTCATTATGAGTTTCCCCGCAGCGATCACCACCTGGTATGGGCCCACGGGTTTCGGCGTATCCTTAAGCGATGCAGTTACTACCGCGACCCCCCTTAACATCCTCAAGCAGGGGGGCGCTCTGGCGGATGTAGCCCGCTCTTTGGGGCTTACCCCATCCGCAGATTATGGGTCGGTGATGGGTACCCTGTTTTTAGGTAACCACGGCGGGTGTATTGGGGAGACCTCCATCCTGCTGCTCCTGGTAGGAGCCGTCTATCTCCTGCTTACTAAGACCATAGACTGGCGGGCCCCGGCGGCTATGATCGGTGCCACGGTCGTAAGTTCCCTGTTCTTGGGAATGGATCCCCTCTTTGCGGTCTTAAGCGGCGGGGTGCTCTTCGGTGCGGTCTTCATGGCCACTGACTATGTCTCTACTCCTCTCACCGCCAATGGGAAGCTCGTTTTTGGGTTCGGTGCAGGACTCATCACCGTGCTTATCAGGAAATGGGGCAATTATCCCGAAGGGGTTACCTATGGGCTGCTCATTATGAATGCGGTTACCCCCTTCCTTAACCGCTTATTACAGAAGAAATACGGCTTTGTGCCAAAGCCTAAGGGGGCTGGGAAATGAAAGGTATGTTGAAACTGGGCATTGTATTAGCGCTCTATGCCACTGCCGCGTGTGTGGGGCTTGCCTTCGTGTATTCCGCTACCAGCGAGATCATTGCGGTGCGACAGCAAGCGGATCTGGAAGCAGCCTTGCAGGAACTCTTCCCTGAAGGGGAGGTTTTTACGGATATTACCGGGGCCATTGAGAGTCTCAATCCTACCGTGGCCTTTGAGAGCCAATATGCGGTGCAAAAAGGCACCGGGTTTATCGGCGCCGTGATTCAGGCTTCTGCAGCCAGCTATGGCGGAACCCTCACGGTCCTGGTGGGGGTCGGCGCCGACGGCACCATCAGCCGGGTTAAGATCATGGAACATCAGGATACCCCAGGGCTTGGGGCAAATGCTGCTTCGCCGACCTACTATGTGAACAAACCTGAAAAGATAACGTTCTACGGTCAATTTGCAGGCAAGTCCGTGCAGGATCCCTTTGAGGTACAAGGGGATGTGGTGGCGATTACCGCGTCCACCATTACGAGCAAGGCCGTTACCCTGGCGGTTAAGGCCTCAGGGGATGCGGCCTTAGCATGGTTCGCCACTCAGAAAGGAGGCGCACAATGAAACGCCTCATTGGGATATTTACCAACGGCCTGGTCCGGGAGAATCCGCTCCTTATACTGATGATTGGGCTCTGTTCATCCTTGGCAGTAACCACCGCGGTGGTCAATGGCATTGGGATGGGTCTTTCCATGACCTTCGTCCTGCTCATGTCCGAGCTGGTGATAAGTGCATTCAAAAAACTCATCCCCGATTCAGTGCGGATCCCTGTGTTCATCATTGTTATTGCCGCGTTTACCACGGTGATCGATTATGTGCTCAAGGCCTATTTCCCGGATCTGTCCAAGGCTATGGGGGTTTTCATTCCCCTTATCGTGGTCAACTGTATCATCATGGGTCGGGTTGAATCCTTTGCTTCCAAACAGTCTTTGGTGAGCGTGATCCCCGATGCCCTGGGTATGGGCATCGGGTACACCTGGGTATTAACCGGCATATCCATAATCCGGGAAATTCTGGGAAGCGGTACGCTTTTGGGCTTCCAAGTCCTTCCTGAGAGTTTTCAGCCTATACTCTTTTTTGTGATGCCCCCAGGAGGTTTTTTTGTGTTCTCCCTGTTTATCAGCCTTAACTTCTTCATCAAGGCCCGACTGAAACCACAAACCATCGAGGAGGAACAAGCATGACCTTGTTCAAAATATTTATCTCCGCATTCCTCATCAATAACGTGATTCTCATGCGCTTCCTTGCGCTCTGCCCCTTCATTGGGATGAGCACCGATGAGGATAAATCTATAGGCATGGGCTTGGCAGTTACCTTTGTTACGGTCTTGGCCACCTGCGTTACCTGGCCCATATACACGTTCATTCTTGAACCCCTGGGCTTGGTCTTCCTGCAACTGCTGGTCTTCATTCTGGTTATCGCTGCCCTAGTCCAGTTGGTGGAATTCTACCTTAAAAAGTCGGCTCCGGCCCTGTATTCCGCTATGGGGATTTACCTTGCCTTGATCACCACCAACTGCGCGATTCTGGCCGTAACCCTGGATGTCATTTCCAATGGTTATACCTTTGTGGAATCCCTGGTCTTTGCCGTTGGTGTGGCCTTGGGTTTCCTCTTGTCCCTACTTCTCCTCGCGGGGATCCGCAAACGGATCAGAACCAGCCCTATTCCTTCGTTTTTGAAAGGGCCTCCCATCCTCTTTGTTACCGCGTGTCTCCTTTCTATGGCCTTTACGGGCTTTTCCGGTTTAGTTAAATAGGAGGTTACCGATGAGTATCGTACTGATTACTGCGTTGTTTGCTCTGATTTTGGCCTTTGTCCTGGGTTTAGCCTTGGGCTTTTTCCGGGAATTCTTCGCGGTTGCCGAGGATCCCCTCAAAAGTCAGATCCGAGAATGCCTGCCGGGAGCCAACTGCGGGGCCTGCGGGTTTCCCGGCTGCGATGGGTATGCCGCGGCAGTGGCCAAGGGGAGTGCGGAAATAAACCGCTGTTCTGTCGGGGGAAAGGTTACCGCAGAAAAGCTTGCGGCTATCATGGGGGGAGATGCTTCGATAACGCCGCTGGTAGCGGTCCTCGCCTGCCAGGGGTCCAAGGAACATGCCCCCCTGAAGGGAGCGTATTGGGGCATACCGACCTGCCGAGGGGCGAAACTCTCTGCAGGAGGCACGAAGCTCTGTTCCTGGGGGTGTCTGGGATATGGGGATTGCAGCAAGGTCTGTCAATTCGGCGCCCTCAGCATCGGGGCCGATGGGTTACCCCACATTGATGAGGCTAAATGTACCGGGTGTAAGCGCTGTGTGGAAGAATGCCCCCAGCAGATCCTCCGGGATATCCCTAAGGACCGGAAAGGGGCTACGCCCTTCTGTTCCAACCGGAATCCCATCAAGACCATGGTGAAGAAAACCTGTAAGGTGGGGTGTATCAAATGCGGGGTATGTGTGAAAAATTGCCCTGAAAAGTGCATCATCCTGGATAAAGGGCTCCCCCTGGTGGATTATACCAAATGTACCTCCTGCGGGACCTGCGAGGCTAAATGCCCTTCCAAGGTACTCAAAGTGCTCCCCCATAGTGCCTAGGTAAAAGGCATTTGATGAATCTTGCTATGATCAAGGCGGCAAAGGCCGCCTTGGCCGATATAGAGGGGCTTGTGCTGTTTTCAAAGTTACGGGATACGCCCCTTATCAAGGCCTTTACAGAACTCCTTGAAGCAGTGGCCTCCAAAGGTGGTAATAACGAGGAACCCTGCTTAGTCCGGCCCTGGGCTTGTTTTATGAGTTCCCTGGTGGAAACGGAAATAGCTTGCCAGGAAGGTGCCGTACCTGATTTTTATCATGCAGTGGCGTGGATGAGCCTCACGGATGATAACCGCTTTACCCGTACTGCGGAGCTTCACCCGATAACAAGCGGAATCAATACCTTCCCGCAAGGTATGGCTACCCTGGCAAAGCTCGATCTTTCCCGGTTGGGGAGGATTGCCGCCTTTGCAATCTCCGGTGTGGGTTTTTATATAGGGGCCCTCATACGGCAGGGCCTTCCGTATCTTGCTATACCGGCCCATACCATAGAGGAGGAAGCCCGGTTCTTGTGGGAAGTGGAGGGTAAGCGAGCCGGTGCCTATCCCCTGTTAGATACCCTCTTTCCTGAACAGAGCGACTGGGGTGCGGCCCTTGGGGATCTTATCGCGCATATACAGCGTACCGGTGCGGGAACCCTGGGGTTTTACCGGGCCTTCCGCTGGGCAGGAATTCCGGAGGCGGCCTTAAAACCGGTACTGAACCCCGACCCAGTGCAGCTTTCCTCCCTTGCCGGATATGAACAGCAGCGTTCCCTGGTCATTGCTAACACCCTCCGGTTCCTTGAGGGAAAACCGGCCAATAACCTCTTGCTCTACGGGGATCGGGGTACCGGCAAATCCGCTACGGTCAAGGCCCTTTGTAACGAGTATGCAAAGCGGGGGTTGCGGCTTGTGGAAGTCCCTAAGGAGCAGTTGGTGCAGCTTCCTCGGATACTGGAGGCCCTGCGGAACCGGGGCCTGCGTTTCATCATCTTCATTGATGACCTTTCCTTTGAAAAGACCGACGATTCCTTTACCACCTTAAAGATGCTGCTGGAAGGGGGCATGGATGCGCGGCCTTCCCAGGTGTTGATCTATGCCACCAGTAACCGTCGGCACCTGGTGAAAGAGTACACTGCGGACAGGCCCACCACGGCTATGGCGTCAAACGCCCTGGCTACCGGGGATATGCGGGTCTTTGACAGTATGCAGGAACAGTTCTCCTTAGCGGATCGCTTTGGTCTTACGGTGGTGTTCACCGCCCCGGGACAAGAGGAATTTCTGTATATTGCCGAATTCATTGCCCGGGAACGGGGTGTTCTCACCGAGCCACCCAATGGGGAAGCATGGAAAACCTTTCGAGCAAACGCCTTGCGCTGGGAGCGCTGGTTTAATGGGCGTTCTCCCCGGACTGCGGTGCAATACGTGGATTGGGTAGCAGGAGGAGGGGGCTTCCCCTGGGAGTAATGGAGAAGCTTACCCGTGGAGGATAACGATACCCAGCCGGTCCTCCTGCAAGTCCAAAGCAAAGCTACAGTGAAGCCCGGTAGGAACCGAGGAAGCGAAAGTCCTCGGTTTTCGTTTTCAATGCGGCGATGGCAGCCTCAAAACCCCCTTCCGTATCAGGGATGCTCACATCCACATAAAAGAGATAGCGCCAGGGCTGTCCTTGGATGGGCCGGGACTCAAGTTTGGAAAGGTTTATCCCCTTTTCACTGAGTATGTGCAGACATGCAAAGAGAGACCCCGGTTTATCGGGCACAGAAAACACTAAGGACGCCTTATTGGGTTTATCTGAGCCCAGGCTCGAAGGCACCGGCACCATATCCCCTATGCTACGGGAGATGATAACAAAGCGGGTATAGTTTAAGGGATTGGTTTCGATTCCCGACTTGAGGACCTTAAGGCCGAATTCCTTAGCCGCTGCTTCCCCGGCTATGGCCGCTACCCTTGCAAGCGCCCCGGGGACGGCCTTTTCTCGGACAATCGAGGCAACTGCCGAGGCGGTATTGGTGTAGGTTTCAAACTGCCACTGGGGGTAGTGGTTGAGGAAGTCCCGGCATTGGGCAAAGCCTTGGGGGTGACTGCGGATGATACGTATGGACTCAAGCGTCGTGCCTTCCTCAGCAATGAGGCAGTGCACAATACGGAGTTTCAATTCCCCTACAATTCCAATATCCGGGTACCGGAGAAAGAGGTCGTAGTTTTCATGAATCGAACCGGTAAGGCTATTCTCCACCGGCACCACCCCGGCTCCTGCCGACCCATCTAGGACCGCATCAAAGACCGCCCGAAAAGAGGAAACCGATACACGGGGACATTCCTCTCCAAAGGCCCTTATGAGGGCCTGTTCAGCATACGCGCCGCTTTCCCCGGAGAAGGCCACCTGGAACACCCCTGCGAGGGGCTGGCTTGGTGCTGCCGGTTTCCCCGGTGCTGCGTAGCTTGACCCAGGCCGGGGGGTCCGCAGGAGTTCCTTACCCACCACCGGGGCCAGGGCCTCAATATCCCGAAGGAGCCGTTCAAACTGTTCAGGGTATAGAGACTGGGGGCCATCAGACAGGGCTTCGTCCGGGTGGGGGTGGACTTCCACGGTAAGGCCGTCTGCGCCTGCGGCGATAGCTGCTAAGGCTACTGGGGAGACCTTGGCTCGAATCCCCACGGCATGACTCGGATCCACGATAACCGGTAGGTGAGAAAGGCTTTTCACCACGGGAATGGCGGAAATATCCAGGGTGTTACGGGTATAGGTCTCAAAGGTCCTGATTCCCCGTTCACAGAGCACCACATCCTGGGTACCGGAAGCTAAAAGGTATTCGGCAGATAGGAGCCATTCCTCAATAGTCGCCGAGGGTCCTCGTTTAAGCAAAACCGGCTTTCCGATGGAGCCGACTCTTTTTAAGAGCTCAAAATTCTGCATATTCCGAGCCCCTATCTGGAACATATCGGTTAAGTCCTTCATTTGAACCGCCAATTCCGGGGAAACCACTTCGGTAACAATGGGCATCCCATAGGCTTCTCCTGCGGCCTTCATATATTCAAGGCCCTTCATACCTAAACCCTGGAAGGCATACGGGCTGGTTCGCGGTTTATAAGCCCCTCCCCGGAGCATCACCGCTCCGGACTCCCGGACCCGGGCCGCGGTTTCCATGATCTGGGCCTTACTTTCCACGGCGCAGGGCCCGGCAATGACCGAAATCCGGGAACCACCGATTTTCACCGGTCCAACGGTAACGATGGTATCTTCCGTGTGGGTCTCCCGGGATACGAGTTCATAGGGCTTGGAAGTGGCTGCCACCCGTTCAACTCCTGGAAGGAGCCCCAGTTCTCGAAGATCCACCACCCCTTTCCCAATGGCGCCGATGATTGCCTCATTCCCCAACTGTTGTTCCCGGATGGTAAAACCCCGGTCTTGCAAATAGATATGGATCATTTCCCGATCATGGGGAGCAATACCTTTAGATAACACAAGAATCATAGTTACGCCTCACCTCAAAGAAGTGTTTTCATAGTATCCCGCTTGGCATCACTGTACAAGATGTCGCGTTGCCTCATGTAAAATCTGACCGAAGGGGAGGCGGAATCTCATGTAAAAATCTGACTATGGAAATCTAAACGTTATCCGGTGGAAAAGCCGGCGGAGGATATTATGGGGTTATCCATGAAAGAATGAAACCAAGTTGCCCGGGAGTTTGCCGTCCGTTACCGGGCCGCAAAAATCACGGTTGAGAAATCAAAGATTCTCAACGACTTCAGCAGTGCCATCGGCTATAACCGGAAGTACGCCATCGGCGTCCTGGGCAGCGAAGGGAAAACAAAACTCCTGCGTCTGAACGGGAAACGGGTTAAGGCACACCTCACCCATAAGACCGGGAAAAAGCGGGTCTATAAAAAGCCTTAGAGCCCAGATACCGCCACCTTACTGCGGACATCCGGTAGCAGCTTATTCAGATAAGCCGTTCCACGGCAGAACGAAAAAACAACGCCTGAAGGGAACCTCCCCAATCAAACCCGGTTCCCGCTTGAAAACCCAAATCCCGATAAAGGTGTTCTGGCTCTGGGATGAGCAGAAGCGAGACAGACAGCGTTTCACCTGACGGGGGCAACGTTTCGGGGGAGGTTACGGACCGCAGGTTCGCCTATACCTTGACCATCACCGATATCGCCACTGAGTGGACCGTGGAGCGGGTCCAAGGCTCATCGCTGGGTCAGGCAAGTGTATATGCCTCCTTCCCGGTCTCCCTTAAGGGCGACACCGGTGGAGAGTTCAGCAACACCGCCCTGAAAGCCGGGTGCGAACAACGGGAGTTCCCTTGCACTCGAACCCGTTCATACCACAAAAACGACAATTGTTATGGGGAACAGAAGAACGGGGATGGGGTTCGTAAGGCCGTCGGCTCTGCCCGATACCAAGC